>PWMM01000129.1 GCA_003558195.1 Syntrophomonadaceae bacterium | reverse complement strand
TTTTTTACTGACAGTTTTCGGCCTTATACCAGTGGAGTAGTTAGATCGATTGAACTTTTCTCTCGTGAATACACTAAGCGCGGCCATGAAGTTTTTATTTTCGGCCCTGATTATCCGCTTTTACAGCCGCCCAAAGAAGAAGGTGTGTTTCGCTTCATCTCAGTACCGGCACCTACCATGCCAGATTTTGCGTTACCCATCCCCATTTCAGCTAATCTTAGTAAAACAATTAGGCATATCGGACTGGATATTATCCACAGCCACTCACCTTTTATGCTTGGCAGTATGGGGGCAAGAGCTGCCAGGCGTCATAAATTACCGCTGATCTTTACCTTCCATACTCTTTACGATCAGTATGTTCACTATTTCCCGTTTGCTCATCAAACCTCTAAACAAATTATGACGAGACTGAGCCGCAAGTTTTGTAACCGCTGTAATCAGGTTGTAGCTCCTTCACAACTGGTCGTCAATTATCTTCAACGTATCGGGGTTAAAACTTCAATTATTAACATTCCTACCGGTGTAGACCTCGAGGAGTTCGAAGATCTTAACCCCAAATGGTTAGTAGAGAATTATGGGATTAAACCGGAAGAAAAAGTTCTTCTTTTTGTCGGTCGTCTGGGTCAGGAAAAAAACGTTACTTTTCTCATTAAAGCATTTCATACCGTGCAATCAAACTACCCTGAAACCCACCTGGTACTGGTAGGAAAAGGACCTCAGGAAAACATCTTGCGTAAGTTTTGCCGGGAGCTTGGTATTGAAGATAAAGTATTGTTTACAGGTGTGTTACCCCGTCATAAAATTGTTCACTGTTATGCCAGTGCTGATTTATTTGTTTTTCCATCAGTTACAGAAACACAGGGCCTGGTAATTGGAGAGGCAAAAGCTACAGGGCTACCTGTTGTTGCCATCCGGGCTTTCGGACCGGCTGAAATGGTTGCCCACGGTGAAGATGGCTTTTTAACTGATCCTACCCTCCCTTCTTTCACCTCAGCCATTCTTGAGCTGTTGGAAGACAGGGAGCTATATAAAAAAATGAGCTATCAGGCATACAATAATGTTTCTTCGATCTCATCTTCACATTGTGCCGACAAATTGCTTGGAGTATACCAGGAACTGCTGGAACAAGGCGCATACGCACCGCGTTACAGTTTATTTACCAGTTGAATCGAAGGAGGTAAAGATTATTTTAAACTGGCTTATCGCAATAATACTATTGTTAATAATTGTCCCACTGGCTCGCGCGTTTCCGAATATAAGCACCTGGTTTTTCGCCGGTATTTATTTTTTACTCTGGGCTTTAATTTATTATACAATCATTACACTTGCTTCCCGGCATCATAATGAATAGAAAAAAATGGTTGCATTTGAGAAGCCCCCTGCCATTATAACCACCGGCTTATCGCCTTTTGTGCTGTTTAAATATCCTTTTGCCGGTACTATGAATGCAAATCCCCTGGATCAAGCGGGTTCCAGGAATAGAATGAGGTGAAAGCAGCTCTAACTGGCTGGACACTTTTTTGGCCTGAATACTAAACCCGCTAATATTATTCATATAAAGTTGGTTGTATACAGTTTTACAGGCTTCTTTTCCATTTTCTGCAGCATATTCGGTAAAAGCCTTTAGTACATGAAATTCGTCATACCTTTTTTTGACCCTACTTTTAAATTCTAGCCATTTTTGCTGCGGATCTAAAACCTTTTGCTTTTTCATGATGCTTTCCTCCTAAGAAAGCCGATTTAATAAAATTGTCCGGCTAATAAGGCCCAATATAGTCAATACTTGTTGTAGGTTAAATGAAGCGAATACCAGTTAAAAATATCTCAATGATAGAAACGGTTGAGCCCTGATCTATTTTGCTGAATCCGGTTGTAATGTAATAATAATTCTTATTATCGTTAAAAGGATTGTACAGAACACTGCTCACCCTGTCAAGGGGAAAATAATTATATCATTTTCCTAATCTTGACAACCACTAAAGGTTGGCTTAAGATTTATTAAAAAGCAGACTGATGCTAGGATGCTTGAAAACATTTTGAAATAAAGTATGATTAATAGGGGCTTAAAATGGCAATGGTATCGAACAAAGTTGAGTCAATACCGTCAGATTATTAATGAATCTTTTTACAAGAATAATTTAATAATCCCTCTGTTAAAACCTGCACAGAGGGATTTCAATGAAATAAAAAAACGGGAGGAATATAGAGATGTGGCAACTTATATCCGGGCTATTTTTTATCGCTATCTTTTTCGTACTATTCTTTATGCTCAAAAGGGGCTATGATCTAAAAGAACAGGAGAAAAAGGAATCTAAAAAAGAGTGAATAAGTTTCTCTTAGCTAATCAACCCTAATCACTAGAGTTGATCACTTTCTATAATGTTAGCTGCATGCTCCAACCTTTGGATTGTCTTGTTTTGCCCCAGTAGAAACATTATTTCAAATAGTCCCGGGCCGGCATTCCGGCCGGTAATAGCGAGACGGGTAGGTTGAATTAGGCGCCCCAATGATATTTCCAGTTCCTCGCACAGGTTCTGATAAAGGTTTTCGATAGAATTATGGTCATAACTTTCAAGGGTACGCAATTGCTCTGCCGCTTTGCGAATGTAGAACCCAGCATTCTCTTTTTGAAAATGCTTTTTAACTCCCTTTTCATCATAGTCAAAGTCGTCTATAAAGAAATAGTCCGATATCTCAGCCAGCTCCACCAGGGTTTTAGCCCTTTCCCTAACTACTGCAATTACCTGCATTAAGTAATTATATTCACTTTCTTGTAATGGCAGTTCAATTAAACCCTTTGCTTCAAAGAATGGTAAAGTTGCATCAGTCAGCTTATTAAGATCATAAGTGCGTATATAGTGGCTATTCATCCAGCTAAGCTTGGTAACATCATAGACAGCAGCAGTTTTGGTAACTTTATTCAAGTCGAACCTTTTAGCCATTTCAGCAAGGGAAAAGATTTCTTCTTCTCCGCCCGCTCCAGGAGACCAACCCAGTAGGGCCATGTAATTAACCAGGGCTTCTGGTAAGTACCCTTCTGCGTGGAACTCTTCAACTGAAGTTGCACCGTGTCTTTTGCTCAGCTTACTGCGATCAGGAGCAAGAATCATGGGTACGTGGGCAAATACCGGAAGATCCTGCCCGGTCGCTTCAGCGCAGAGCTGCTGCCTCGGTGTATTGGAAAGGTGTTCTTCGGCCCTGATAACATGTGTTACTCCCATCTGCAAATCATCCACTATGCTGGCGAAGTTATAAGTTGGTTGTCCGTTTGATTTGATAATTATTAAATCATCGATATTAGTATTATCAAATTCAACTTCCCCTCTTATTATATCTTTAACAACCGTTGTTCCTTCGTCAGGTGTGCGGAGCCTGATAACCGGTGCTACTCCCTCTCTTCGATATGATTCTTCCTGGCCTTCTCTTAAATTCCGGCATGTTCCCGGGTAAAGATATGCTTTACTATCTTTTTTTGCTTCAGAACGACCTTCAGCCAGCACTGTAGTACTACAATAACAATAATAAGCTTTTCCTTCCGTTACGAGGCGCTCAGCTACTTCTTTATATTGATCAAGCCTTTTCGATTGGTAAACAGGTCCTTCATCCCATGTTAAGCCCAGCCAGCTCATAGCAGATAGAAGTTTTTCTATATAATCGGCTCTTGACCTTTCCAGGTCGGTATCATCAATGCGCAACAAAAACTTGCCGCCAGAGCCAGTGGCAAACAATAAATTAAAAAGTGCAGTTCTGGCCCCCCCTATGTGCAGTTCTCCTGTAGGGCTTGGCGCAAATCTAACCTTTACAGTGGGCATACAAACACCTCATTTCTTTAACAACAAGGCCCCTTTTAGGGGCCACAAAAGTAAAATCTATACCTGGCTTTAGCAGGAGTATATTAACCAAGAATTGAAAGCAAAATTCCGGCTGCAACAGCAGAACCAATTACACCAGCCACGTTTGGTCCCATGGCATGCATTAGCAAGTAATTATTGGGATTCTCTGTTTTACCAACAGCCTGTGACACCCTGGCAGCCATGGGAACAGCAGAAACACCGGCCGAACCGATTAACGGATTAATTTTACCGCCGGTAATATAGTAGAGCAGCTTACCCATCAGGACACCAGTTGCGGTGCCGAAAGCAAAAGCGCCCAAACCAAGCACGACAATGCTAATTGTATCGACAGTCAGAAAATATTCAGCATGGGCTTTAGCGCCAACGGTTAGTCCCAAGAATATAACAATGATATTGTTTAACTCATTCTGAGCCCCTTTACTTAACCTTTCAGTTACGCCAGTTTCCCTGATCAAATTACCGAACATTAACATACCGAGCAAGGGTAATGCAGCAGGTAAAAGTAAACCGGTCAGGATTATAACAATAATTGGAAATAAGATTTTTTCTTTCTGGGATACCGGTCGCAGCTGCTCCATAACTACTTTGCGCTCTTTAGATGTCGTAAACAGTTTCATAATCGGAGGTTGAATAATCGGTACCAGCGCCATATATGAATAAGCGGCAATAGCAATAGACCCGAGTAATTCAGGTGCCAAGCGGCTGGCAATAAAAATTGCAGTCGGACCATCTGCTCCACCGATAATCCCAATAGCACCGGCTTCAGGTGCAGTAAATCCCAACAACATAGCTCCCACAAAGGTCAGGAAAATCCCGAATTGGGCTGCTGCACCTAACAAAAGGGTTACCGGGTTGGCGATTAAAGGACCAAAATCAGTCATTGCACCCACACCAAGAAATATTAGTGGAGGATATATTCCAAGCTCTAAGCCAAGTGATAAATAATAAAGCAGGCCGCCTACTTCTTCGGCCGTACCAGGATTCATTAAATCATTAAGCGGTAAGTTAACAATTAAAGCCCCAAAGCTGATAGGGACTAGCAACAAGGGCTCATATTTTTTTACTATCCCCAGGTAAAGCAGGACACAGGCGATAATAATCATTATGATTTCGTTAACTTGCAGGTTTAAATAACCGGTACTTCTTAAAAAATCAACCAATAATTCCGTCATCTTTGCTTAACCCCTTTCAAGTTCATCGGTAAGTATAGTGGACAGTTATTTTTAAGAAAGGACAATTAAGGGGTCTCCACTGTTAACTGAATCACCTTTCTTAACCTTGACTTCTGCTACGGTGCCCGGCTGTGAAGCGGTTAGTTCATTTTCCATTTTCATAGCTTCTAAAACCAACAGCACGTCTCCCTCACCAACAGAATCTCCTACACTAACTTTTACTTCTAAAACGGAACCTGGCATTGGGGCTTTCAAACTATAACCTCCACCTGATGGCGGAGCCGGTTTAGAGGCCTCTTTAGCGGGAGCAGGGCTAGGGCTAGGGGCAGCCGCTTGTGGAGCTGGATTGCTCGATGGTTTCACAGCCTCTTGCTGAGAACCTTCTGCTAGTTCTTCCACTTTAACTGTATAAGTTTGATCGTCAACGGTCACCTTAAATGTTTTCATGTTTTTTCTTCCTCCTAGTAGTTTCTAACTCTAAACTGCTTTCAAGCAGCTCTTTCCGACCCATAAGCTTCCAACTGCTTCCTACCTGGCCTCCGGTAGGTTGTATAGCTATGTTTAGCGGTCCGGTAAAAGCATGCGCTTGTTCAGTTTGCATATATTGATATACTGCCGCCTGGATAGCTGCAATAACACGCCTGTTTCCTTCTAAACTATCATCCTGCTGAACAGGTTTTTTTTCACCAGTATCTTTTTTTTCGGGAGAGGCAACTGTGGGGTGATAAAAAATGCGGTTGAACAATATTAGTAATCCAAATAGTCCAAAAAGGGTAACTATAACCACTAAAAAGCCCAGTACTAAGACTTGTAGGGCAAAGTCTAGATTTTCCATAGGGTGAGCGTACCTCCATTCCTCCATTTAAACACATTCAATATTGTAGCACTTTCTTATCAGGATGTAAACGCGAAAATAGTTTTATGTCAATACAATCTTTCATTTGCGCTTTATTGTTTTATTATACGGTCGTGTAAACTTTAAGTCGGCGACAGGGAATTGGCAATAGAAAGAGATCTCTTGCAATGTTGCAGCCGAACTCCCCGAAAGGTGCAGAGATCGCAATGTTAAAACTTCCCTATTCTTGCATTAAAGCAAGTTCTGATCCATAATTGTATTAATATATATAGCCATTTATATGATTTGCAGATTTTGTTTAAGGAGGCGAAACGCGAAAGCGGGTTATCATATGGCAAAAATACTGGTTGTTTATTACAGCAGAAGCGGAAATACAAAAAAGATGGCAGAAGAAGTAGCTGAAGGGGCTAAAAAGGCTGGTGCTGCAGTGACCCTGACTGAAGTTCAAAATTGTGACCCTAAACAGCTACTTGACTATGATGGTATTATTGCAGGCTCACCAACTTACTACGGGATCATATCCGGTGGACTCAAAGACTTTTTTGATCGCAGCGTTAAATATCATGGTAAACTTAGCGGTAAAGTGGGAGGCGCATTTTCTAGTGCCATGGCTTTGGGCGGTGGTAACGAAACGACTGTTATGAGTATTATACAGATTATGCTGGTTCATGGTATGATCGTACAGGGCAAAACCAAGAAGAACCATTATGGTGCTGTTGCGATCAATGCTCCTGATGCGGAAAGCAAAGAAGAATGCCGCCTTCTCGGGGAAAGAGTCGCCTTACTATCCAGCAAGCTATTTGACTAGATAGTTATACTTTTAAGACCAGGTTTTTTTTACAATCATAACAGCAGAAACAGTGATGGTTAAGAGAATATCATTTTATAAAAGTATGGAAGTATTATTTATTTTACTCCAATTTTATGGAAATGGTTTCCCCGGGTAAGGTTATACTAGATTCCGGCAGCTTTTTTCAGGTCACTTAAATACGAACCGGCTATCGCCAAATGACTGGGATATCCGGTTTTTTTTTCTCTATCGCCATGAAAATCAGACCCTCCCGTGACTAGCAGGTTATTTTGCTGCGCTAAGTGAAGATACCGCTTTTTCTGATCAGCACTGTGGTCGGGGTGGAATACTTCAATTCCCTGCAAGCCAAGATGTAGAAGCCTGTCAATAAATTCTTTATCCATAGTGCCAGGATGAGCTATTACAATAATAGCACCCACAGAAGACAAGAGCTGCATTGCTCGTTTTAAAGTCATTAAACGGCGGGGGACATAAGCGCTTCGATCGGGGTTAAGATAATATTTGAAGGCTTCATCCAGGGTATGAACATATTTTTTTTTAACCAGCAACCTGGCCAGATGCAGTCGTCCTGGTGCAGATTGCCCGGCTTCAAGCAAAACTTCGTCTAACTTGATTCTAAAACCTAGTTTAATAAGTTTGGCTACAATCATTTTCATACGGCTATATCGTTCGTTTCGAATATCCTCAAGTTCAAGATGCAGCCTGTCAAGATCCTGGGGATAGTAACCGAGAAGATGAGTTTCCCTCTTTCCTTCAAGAATGCTTATTTCCACTCCTGGCACCAATTCCACTCCATATTCTCCTGCCGCAGTATTAGCTTCTGAAAGCCCGGCTACCGAATCGTGATCAGTTAACCCAATGGCGGCAATACCGGCTGAGCTGGCCATTTTTATTAATTCTGAAGGTTTATAAATACCATCTGAAGCGGTACTATGGGTATGCAAATCAATAAGTTTTTGCTTGGTCATATCCTGTAAACACTTTTCCTCTCAATATGAAATGGTTTGATGAAAGGGTTGCTTTTTTAGATGATAAAGTTATCTCCAAATATGCGTATCTTTTTAAGTAAACACCTTTACCTGGTTTGCCATGATCTACAGCTTAAAGCTACTGCCAAACCAAACGAAAAACCGAAGAACGATTTATGCATAACAATAATAACTGAAAAAGGTACAAAAAAACACCCTCAAGGAATATTAAACTTAAAGGGTGTATAGCACAATAATGAACATTGATTAGCTTTTGAATGAATCACCGTGGTTCGACGATAAGCTTTATGGCTGTCCGCTCCTCTCCATCGATCTCAATATCCGTAAAGGCCGGGATACAAATCAAATCAATTCCACCCGGGGC
>PWMM01000092.1 GCA_003558195.1 Syntrophomonadaceae bacterium | reverse complement strand
CAACCGGATCGCCTGTAAGTAAAATGAAAGTAATGCCCAGTTTAAAAAGATTCTTTTCTAATTCAGCAAGCCCTTTTAACATGAACCGGTAGTGGCGCAGGGTAGCTCCCAAAAATGCAGGGGCCAGGCAAAATATTACGATTAGGGGTTGTTTTCTCTCTATAGCCAGTTTCTGGGCATATAAAAGGGCCCAGTTATCTTTAACCCGCTGATCCCGGCTCATCCAGTATAATACCGGACCCTGGTTCACCGGTTCTTGATTAAGCTTATCAATCCGGCTTTTATCGATTACAAAATCCATAATTATACCTCGCTAATTGTAAAACATATTAACCGGAGACTGGCTTTAAGCTTAATCTCTGAGAATTATAACACTACAAATACCTGCTGCCAGATCAACAATATTAATATCTACAAAAATCTTTAAGTGTACCAAAAACTCCTGGTTCTGAAATTCTGCACGAATTTCAAACAATATTTACGATCATTTAAACGTATATACAAACCAGTTTAATTAAGGGTCATTTGAAAATCCAAACCTGGACAAGCCAGTTCCATAAAAGTTGGTTTTCAAAATGAGTTCTTTTAAACCCAGTTTAAATCGGCGTTTCCGAGATCGCATCAAAAAGGCTTGCCAAATTAACGCATGACTTCAGAAGTAAGAACCTAATATGACATTGACTTGTTACGGTTAGGTATGCATTAAGGGACTTTTAGTACCTCTACTTTAACTTCAGCCAGGCCCTGCTGCTTCATGCCCAGCTCCTGGGCCGCCTTTTTGGAAAGGTCAATAATCCTGTTATTCCCAGTAAATGGACCACGATTATTGATCCTTACTACAACCGAGCGCTTATTGCACAGGTTAGTCACTCTGACCACTGAATCAAAGGGAAGATACCGGTGAGCAGCAGTGAGTGAATACATATCATATGTTTCACCACTGGCAGTAGGGCCGTTATGAAAATTTGCACCGTACCACGAAGCAATCCCTTCCTGGATTTTGTTCCCTGTCCAGGCATCTAAATGGTTATCGACAGATATTAAATGTTTAACAGAAGGTTTTTTAATCACTAACTCTTGCCAGATAAACCCGGATTCATCACAGTCACGATTTTTATTTAAAACCTCATCAAGTACTTTCGTACTGCTTTCCTTTTGTAATACTGTACCAATTGAAGGAGCTGGAGCCTCCTTGCGAGCATCTTCAAAGGATTTTATACTACTGCTACCCTGGTTAACCAAAAGCAGTAAAGATAAAAATATTATTGACTTAAACATGATTGATTTAATTACCAAGAGCAATCAAGTCCTTTCCAAGGTATTATTGCTGCTTTACTCTCTAGTCCTGTATTCCTGGGTATCTGCTCTGAGATAACCCAGGTAATTTTATTGTAAATACTCCTCTATCTTTAGCTCAAGTTTTTTAGCAGTAGCTCTCATAATTCTATCTAGTTTGCAGGCAGTTCCAAAGATCAACACCTACAGAAAAGATAATAACAAAAACATTTTATATCATAAAGCATATTCGATCAATTTGATAGCATCAAATGTTTTCCCTAATTAGACAACCATGAGGCTGCAGCCTCACCACCTGATGGATGAAAATAGCAACTCACATTTTCAAGGCGGTATTTGAAGAGCTAATAAAACTTAAAAGCACTAAAACCACCTTAATTGATATAGTTTTAAGGCAATGATATAGTATAAGCAAGCTAACTTTTAAAAACCACATTCACCTGCAGGAGGGTATATCTAAAGTGAGTGATAATTTTCTGCGGCTCAGGGAAAACATGGTGAGTACCCAGATAAAGGCCCGGGGTATTAAAGATGAAAAAGTGCTCGCTGCTTTTCACCGGGTACCACGCCACATGTTTGTAGGGCCGGCTCAAAAATTCCAGGCCTATGAAGATTATCCCCTGCCAATTGAACATAATCAAACTATCTCACAGCCATTTATTGTTGCTCTTATGACCGAAGCTTTAAAACTAAAAGGAACAGAAGCAGTCTTAGAAATCGGCACCGGCTCAGGTTATCAAACTGCAATCTTAGCAGAAATAGTCAAGCATGTATATACCATAGAGCGCTTTGAAAAGCTTTCCAATACAGCATCGATCCTGCTTAATAAACTCGGATATAAAAATATAAGCTACTGGGTAGGCGATGGCACGAAAGGCTGGCCGGAAAAAGCTCCCTTCGAAGGCATCCTGGTCGCGGCAGCAACAGCTAATATTCCTCCGGCTTTGATTGACCAGCTGGCTCCCAACAGCAAACTGGTCATCCCTGTTGGCGATCCAGGCTCCCAGGACTTGCTGGTTGTTAAAAAAGATGACCGGGGCAACATAGATAGAGAAAATCTTGGTGGCTGCAGGTTCCTGCCCCTGGTAGAAGAAAAAGAGAGTTGATCAATTAATAAAAATAATGATACCTGGTCTCAAATTAAGGGATGAAATCATTTTAGGGGCCGACTTTCATACAAAACTGCCCGCCGGCAAAGCTGACGGGCAGGTTATTCTATCATGTAAATAATTCAAGCTCTTGTTGTTTCAATATTTTTAGATATTTAAAGCGATCCTTAATTGATCATTATTACCGCCCTAGATACTCAGGAGGCCTTCCCGGGGGTGCTTGCAGCCCGGCCAGGGCATCTTCTGTGGAAAATATTTCTTGTAAACGGCTTAATTCAAGTTCAATAGCCTGGCTGGTATCAGCATTTTCATAGGCATCAATCAGCTCATCGGCCATTTTCAGGGCCAGCGGAGCCTTTTTAGAAATAATGCGGGCAGTTTTAGCAGCAAGCTCTTGATCGACCCCCTGCGGTAATGATCCTTTCAGGAGAAGTTTAACATTTTCCCTTGAACAGACCTCTTTAAGCTGACTATAGTCTTCAGGTATATTTCTGCTGCGATACTTATCAAGTCCTCCAGCTTCAATTAACCTTGCTACTGTCTCTTCCACTTCCTGCAAATCAACCATGCTGGTGATTATGCCTAATGATAAAGCATCACTGGCCCGCAGGTTTTTGCCGGTGAAAACATAATACCTGGCCAGCTCAGGACCAAGATGCCTGAACAGGCGATACATACCTCCCAGTCCTGGATAAATCCCAATACCAGTTTCTGGAAAACCGAGAGAACCATCTTTTGTAGAAACTATCGCCTGGCAAGCCAGGGCCAGTTCACTACCACCTCCCAGAGATAATCCATCCAGCAAGGCTACAGTTGGTTTCGGTGATTCTTCAATTTCTTTAAGCAATTCATGCCCCTGGCGTGTAAAATCATAGATGGCTTCGAAATTATCAGCCTTAATATTCTTCACAAAAAAGCCGATATCTGCACCGGCAACGAATTCTTTGCCGGCCGCTTTAAATACAATTCCCTTAACATCAGGATTATTTACAGATCTTCTAAATTCATGGGCAAGCTGATCTACCACTTCCGGGTTAAGGGCATTCATCGCTTCAGGCCTGTTGATGGTAATATAAGCCAGGCCGTTTTTTTGCTCTAAATCCACGTACTTAAACTTAAATGGCACATTTTTTTGATGCTGGGCTTTTAACAAGCCGGATATTTTAAAATCAGGATGACGTTCACTCATTTCGCTGACAATACGGTGGGCTTTATCTATACCGATACGGTTTGCCAGCTCAAAGGGACCATAGCGCCAGCGCAGGCCAATTTTAGCGCCCCTATCTGTATCTTCAATGGTAGCCACCTCTTCTTCCACCAGGTCTGCCGCCACTCCGATCGCTGTTGCATACAAGCGATCTGCAATCATCGTAAACTTGGACTTATCCACATCCCCGCTAAGGTCCCAGTCCTGTTTTACTTCAAACTGCTTGCGCAAAAACTCAGGGGCATCGTAGAAGGGGCCAATTTCTTTACCCAGGACTACAGCAGAATGATAGGCGATGGGAACCCCGGTAACATTAATCAGTTCAAAAGGGCCCATCCCAATTTTAAAAGCATCCTTGGTCGCTTCCTCGATAGTGGGAATATTAGCCGTTCCTTCTTCAAGGATACGGATCGCTTCGACGTACCAGGGGATAAAAAAGCGGTTTACGGCAAATCCAGGTGAATCTTTAACTACGATGGCTGTTTTACCATGGAGCTTACTTACCAGGAGGGCTTTTTGTAATGTTTCATTACTGGTACCTTCATGGCAGACAATCTCCAACAGCCGGTTCATAGCCGGGTGATAGAAATAGTGCATCCCGATAACCCGGTCCCGGTATTCGGTATACTGAGCCAGGTCCCTCACCCTGAAACTCGAAGTATTAGTAGCTAAAATAGTATCGGGTGGGCAAATACCTTCAAGAGAGCTGAAAACCTCTCCTTTTACTTTTTCATTTTCAAAAACCGCTTCCAAAACCAGGTCCCGGTCAGCCAAATCTTCCAGTTTTGTCGAACCCTCTATCCTTGACAGGGTATCCTCGACCTGCTCCTGGGTAAAGATCTTCCGTTCCACAGCCTGCTGCAGGGTCTGCTTAATGTTGTTCAAGCCTTTTTGCAGGAATTCATCTGCAATGTCTACCAGCTTTACATCAAGACCTTCCTGGGCCATTTTCTGGGCTACTCCACTGCCCATGTTACCGGCACCTACAATCCCTACCTTGAACGTACCTCCCATTATTAACCTCCTCTGATAGAATTATTCCTTCGATTTTACAACGGTCTAATAAGCAAACCCATTGTTTTGAAGTTTAACGCCGCTTTTATGCGCTTCTAACTCCGAGCAACCGGCATAATTCGTCAAGCTGCTTTTCCTCCACCTCGAATAACCATTCTTCTTCCAGCAATTTGCGCAGGTAATCTTTTGCTCCGGGCTGCGGATCAAGCGCTTCAGCCAGGCTCTTATAAATATCCGGGGTATATTCATAAACCCGGACCAGGTGCTCAAGCTTGTACTTGATGTTATTAATGTTGGTTGGGACCGCCATACACTTCTGGGCCATCAGGGGGCAGGTGATCGAATCTTTCTGGGTCGAGAATTCAAAAAACTTGCTGCACATCGGGCAAAAGTACTTACCTGTATCCATGTCACCCAGTATATCTAAACTATCCAGGGTAATCTTCTGCTCCAGGGAAAGCTTTACTTTTAACAGACCCAGGGCCTGTTCCAAAATCTTGAAGAAAACATCTTTATCCCATACTTTTTCCAGGTCGGTCAGCACCAAAGTGATTTCTCCTGAACGGATCCGCTGCCCCGTTTCACTGCCCGCTACAGTAATAATAAAGCTCTTAACAGCTTGCAGTGGCTCATGTTTGTATTGAAAGCCCCATTGATCCAGGAAGTCAAAATATACCTCCACCCACCTGGTGGCAATTTCACCAGGATCGCCCTTTGCCAGGAAAGCAAGCATTTTTTGGGGAAGCTTCGGGTAAAAAAGGCCTATTTTCTCCAGGCTGATCGTGGACTCCGGGCCACTCTGCTCCACCGGGATCGGGCTGTTTATACAAACCTTGGACATATAAGGACAAACTTGATCTTCCATGGAAAAAAGCATCTTGCAGGTCAGGCACCAGTAACGATTTGATGGGGACTTATCTCCTTTAGGCATCTCCGCTACCCTGGCCATGATTTTTTCCCGGTTCTTAAACATTTTCACACCTCCAGCAAGTGGTTATTTTTTATTGTTCCGTTAAAATACAAAGAAAGCGCTTAGCGGCGGAGCCTGGGCTGTTTAAACCACCATGCCATTTGCAATCAGCCATGCCCGGCCGGTTTTTGGAATTATATAATATTTCTACATTGCCGGAAAAATACCTGCCGCTTGAGGGAATAGATGCATATATATTGGGAATTTTTATATGATAACTTCCCTTGGAATAGTTCTAAGGGCTGATAAGGGTAAAGAGGGTAAAGTTTCAACTGCAGATATTTAGAGATTTATAGATGTAATTGGCAGCTTTTTCCTGTCATCTAAAACTTTTAAGTGCTTACTGTTTAGCAATATTTTCCATTTTCTCCAAATAAAAAAGGGCCTGGAATTGCCTCATCTTGATATCTTCGATGAGCTGATCTTTTTCTGGGCCTTCCGGCATGGTATTGTTTTTTCGTTTTAAACCGGCAATATGATCAGACAATTCTCTGACTTCTTTAGTCAATTTTAACAATTCATCATTTTGGCTGGTCATTGTAGAGCTACCTGCCTGAAAAGTTTTTAAGTACCTGCTGTGATTTTCATTCAATAATAAAAACCGGTTAAGAATTACTGCTTTCTAAGCAACTTTAACATTGCCAGGGCTTTGCGGGCATCTTGAATATTTGTATTATTTTCTCCCAAAACTTCTGTTTCCCGGCCTTCAGCCGACTTGTTTATATCAATCACTTTTGCCTGGGAACTGTTTAAGGTCACCGGTTCAGCCTGCACTCCCTCGAAACTAAGTCCTACTACAGGTATCTTTAAACTTGACAGCTGTTCAAGTAATAAGTTGAAATCTAGATGACTGTTACCCCAGCTGTCCATGGAAACCAGGACCCCATCAGGCTTTAAAGCACTTACCCATGTGGCGAGACGCTGAACTATATATTCTTTACTTTCAAAGTTAGCCGCAATTCCTGCTACAACAACTCCCACCGGCCGGCAATCTTTATCTTCGCCAAGCAGCTCCATGAGAGGATCCTTAAAGTGATGCTTTGTTGTTTCCTTGGTTGACGGCCCTATGCCCATATCTATTAATCCTCCCAATTGATCTTTAATCCAGAATATATTTCCCAGGTTCAACTGGCAATGCTCAAGCCTGCTTTAGGATATTAAAGCGAGCATAAAGCGCAGGCTTTAAAAGAGATGGTAAAGTAAAACCCTTAAGCTGGCTGGTAAAAGGCCGGCCGCCGGATGAACTCTTGAGCAGCTTAAGTCAAAAGATCAACAAACCCAGCTTTCTTATGCAGGCGGAGCAGAAAAGATCCAGGTAGCTTATAAAAAACCAGTCTCGAACTGAAGTCCACTGGTAAAGCTGCAGCGATTTAGGTCAGGGCTCGCAATGCTCCATCGCGATACTCATTGGGGGTCAAAAATACCGGCATATTCCCCAGATCGATTATTGAGCTGCTTCCTGCCACACCGCAAGGTTCTTTAGGCAAAACGAGAAAGTCATGCATTGCTCCCTGGCCGGGCAGTAGTTTGATCAGCAAAACTTCTATTTTACCTGGTTCTAATTGATCTAAATAAACATGTTTTTCAGTATAAGCCTGACTATCCCTCTTTTTTAATTGATTCCTAATAACTTGCAGGTAGGAATCTGCTACCCTGTGGGCAGCTATAATCCCCTGCCGTTTAAATATAGCATCTTCTTTCAAGGTTACCCTGAGCAGGATGATGTGATCATTCTTTGAAGGGGTTCCGGCACGATCAATAAACATTTTTTCGCTGAGCAAACCCTTTGAACTACCGATTTGAGCCGGCGGTTTCCCGCCGGCATCGGCCACGGTTAATACTGCACAAACCCCGGTCAGGGTATGAGTAATACCTTCTCCCATTTTTCCCAAAGCTTTACAGGCAATAGGTATTACATCTAAAATTGCGGGAACTTCTTTTTGGAACTGACCGGGTTTCAAAATAGCGACTTCCAAATTGCTAACCAGAGGCTGATCCGAGATGTGACCCGATAAAAACTGATCCCGAAGAAGTAAAGTGCTGCCTTTAAACTCAGTCACTTGTGCCATTTCTACTTTTTCGATGTGATAAACTTTGATCACCAGGCGTTTAGATAAAACCTCTGCTTTTAAGGCCATAGTTTAAGATGCTACCTCTCCTTCGATATAACGGTAAGGCAGGGGTACAATGCTAACCGGACTTTCAATCTCCGGTAATTGCCTCAAAGTATCCCGTAGAACATTTCTTTGCTTTTCATAATTGTTTGGTTCACCCAGGTTAGCTCCCATGGGCACCAGGGGTGCCACAGCGCGAGGGGTGCCATAATGCCTAGCAATAGGGGGAAGTGCAGCTATCAGGATAGTAGGAATCCCTGCTGCTTCAATCGCTCTCTGCACAATCACGGCAGAGCGGTGGCAGGTTCCTCAGCCGGCTGTTAAGACCACGGCATCAACACCGTCAT
>PWMM01000281.1 GCA_003558195.1 Syntrophomonadaceae bacterium | reverse complement strand
TTCGTGCGCAATTTTTTTTGCAGCAGCAACTGCCCCGAAGTTTTCAGGGTAGTATGGAAAAAGGTTCGCAGCATAAATTAGCTCTACCGGAAAAACAGCGGTAACCCAGGCCACTGGTTGGCCTTTTTCTTTTGCTTTTAACCCCCTTTCGCTATATTCCTTCATTATGTTTTTCATTAATGTAGAGGTTTTAAAGATATTTGCAGAGCTCAAAGGCTTTCACCTCCAATCATTTCCATATAAGCATGGATCCTGGTTCGAATCTGTCCCAGTCCTGCATTGCCAAATTGAGTTTCAATTCTGATAGCTGGAAAGCCTTCTGCCTGCATTGCTTTCAGGTTATCGTAACTGTCAAAATTTTCGGGTTCACAAAAGGTCAGGTGAAGAAAGATTGCCCCCACCACTTTTTTTTCTTTAGCCAGGCTGGTAAGGAAAAATCTTCTCGGGTTTTCATTGATGTCAAAAGCTGCTGAAGGGATCCGTTTAAGCTGGCGCTCGGCCAATGCTTCTAAAGGATCGATTGCTGTATTTACATCTGCTTCAATATAGCGGTAACCGTTCTGAAAATCATCGGCTATCACCGTGCCTCCAAATTCTTCTAAGTAGTCTAAGACCTCCATGGGTTCAAGCAAAGTTCCAGACATTAAAAGAGGCAGGCGCCTGTAGTTGTTTTCATTGATTGGTTTTTGCTTTAAATTTTCCAGGACTATTTTCAAAAGGTTGTTTACTTCTTCCCTTGGCATAATCATGGCTGCATTTATGATGCTATATAGCTGTCGGGAGGTGATCAGGCCTGGATTATGATTATGAAACTCTGTCAGCCGGCGTAGCAGTTGCCGGTTTTGGTTATAAAGATTAATACTTTTTTGGAGTTCATCTACACCAATTGGTAAACCCCGGTATAACTCCAGGCCTTTTTTTATTCTTGCCAGCTCACTTAAAAGGTATTGTTTAGCGCTAACCCTGCTTACCTGTCGTGGCAGACGGTAATTCTCCATGTAAGGTAAGGGACGAAGATGTTGCCAGAGATCGAGCAGCATCCGCATGGTGTCACAGGTATGGGGTATGATCAACCCGTCTAGAAAATCCAGTTCACCATCCAGGGCGCGGGCTAACGCACTTCTAGAATGGGAGCAAGCCCAGGCTTGCAGGTGAGAATTGGCTTTTTCCAGGTTAGCGCTTCCACCTACTATAGCATAGGGGAAAAAACCTGCAGCATGGATCATTTCTTCCGGTACGTCGCTTAAAAGAAAGCCAATAACCTTTCCGCCGGTTTCCCTTTTCCATTGCTCAACAGCTTCAGTTCGATTTTCTAATGCATTTTCAAATGGAGCGAGATAGCTGCTTTTAATAGGCCTTCTCCCCTTTTATTGTACCTGATTAGCATTGCTTATTATTTTAACCATTGCGGTTTTCCTTCAAAGCTTGGCACTACGTTCAGAAGCGGTTCTCCGTTTAAGAACCGTTCAATGTTGTCTGCAAAAACTCCCCCAAACCTCGTTGCATACATATCAGTCCAGCTTGAAATATGAGGAGTAATAAGAATATTATTACAATCCCAGAGTTCATCCTCGGGTGGCAGATATGACGGCAGGGGATTTTTTATCCACTGGGTATCATTAGCTGCACCGGCAATCCAACCTTCCTTCAAAGCTTTTATTAAGTCATCCTTGATAATCAACGTGCCCCGGGCACAATTAATAAGGTAGGCTGTATTTTTCATTAACTTAAAAGTTCTCTCATTCATCATGCCCTGGGTATCTTTAGTTTCAGGGCAAGAGAGAACGAGGAAGTCGCTTTGACGAATTACTTCATCGACCTGCTCGTTTAAGTATAATTCATCAACATATGGTATGTCCATTTTCATAATGTCAGTACCGATTACATGCATATCAAAAGCTTTGGCTCGTTTTGCTATTTGCCTGCCGATTCCTCCAAGGCCTATAATACCGATGGTTTTGCTGTATAGCTCCTCTCCTCGGACCCGAATAAATTGCCTGTTTTTTTGTTGATCCCAAAGCAGGTTATATTTCTTGGCCAGGTTTAGCATTAAACCGATTACGAATTCGGCAACCGGTATCCCTGAACCTCCCGGCAGGCAAGTGAGAGGGACATGTGAAGGAAGTTTTCCCCATTTAGACCAATGATCTATGCCGGCGCTAAAGGACATAATCCATTGCAAATCTTTCATTTCCGGTACTCTTTCTACAATGACCCCTGCCCCTACAATATGTGTATCTAAGTATTCATCTGGGATAGAGCTGGCAGAACCGTCCTGCAGTAACCGGATCTTGATTTCTCCTCTTGCCGCTTTTTCAGGAAACTTATTTTCAATAATATCCTTATATTCTTCAGGGCTGCCCAAACCGGGTTGAAGAGCAACCAGTATATTCAGGGGATTAAACATTGCCATCTAAGACACCTCCATTATTTTTGTGTATGAATGAGCTGATAACCATACTGGCTCAATTCATGGCTTTTGATCCGAGCCTGGCAGGTAAAAATCCCTACCGTAGTGCATTCGGTCATTGACAGGCTAGTGAGAGGCATCCATTCTACCATGCTACAAAACAATTTTGTAAAGCCTGACTTATCTAGTTAAATCTTTTAGAAAGAGCTATTAAGTCTTTGCGGGCACCTCCTATTTTTAGTTTAAATATTCTCAATTCACCGTTTAAAAAAATATTCCTCCTTTTGCTGAATCTTTCAATTTAAATTACGATTATCTCTAACCTTTACTTTGCATAATTTTAAAAGCTTTAAAGCATTGCCACCAAGAATGTTTTGAATCGTATCATTGTTTAGAGGTAAATTCTTAATAACCTTAATGTTAGCGGCTGGGTCGGTAATGCCAGGCCAATCGGTTCCGAAAAGTATTTTGTCTGATATTCGTTCAAGCTCCGGGAAATAGACTAGTAGCTTCTGAGGAGGTAGTCCGGCTATTTCCATGTAAACATTTTCATGGAGGCGGGTTAAGACAAAAGCTCGTTCATACCAGAAGCCCCTACCGCCATGAACCAGTATTATTGAAAGATCAGGAAAATCTACAGCTACTTCATCCAGGTAGAGTGGATCTCCATATTTTAATTTAGCTCCTTTAAAAATCGATGTGCCTGTGTGGACCATTACCGGAACCTGTAGATCTTGAGCTTTGCTGTAAAGGGGATAAAGCCTGCGATCATTGGGATAACAGTGTTGATAAGTAGGATAGAGCTTGACACCTTTAAACCCTTTTTCAATGAGCAGGTTCAGTTCCGAGCCTGTATTGACGGTCAGGTTTGGGTTGATGCTGGCGAAAGGAATTAGCATTTTTTGATCCTGGCAATATTGCAGGACATATTCATTGCTGCAAACTCCTGTTACCAGGGGTGATATTTCCGCCATTACGACTCCATAATCAATGCCATTACTTTGCAGGAATTTACAAAGATGTTCCGGATCGGAAAAATCATTGTAAAATTGGTCCCAGTCCTTGTTGGAATGCATTTCTTTAATCCAATTCAGGGCCGTATCGACATAAAATTGATCATAGACCAGGGGATGAATATGGAAATCAATGACCGGGGTTGTCAATTAGGTTCTTCTCCTTGAGATCGTAGTTTTCAACCTGCTTCCATAATGATGACATTGGCGTAAATACCTACTCCACCAATATTGTGAACCAGTCCGATTTTTGCACCGGGCACCTGGATTTTTCCGGCTTCACCCCGAAGCTGCTGAACAATGGTTCTGACCTGGGAACCACCAGTTGCCCCGATGGGATGGCCTTTGGAAAGGAGTCCGCCATCGACGTTTACCGGGATTTTCCCTTCCAGGTAAGTTTCTTTATTGCGGATTAACTCAACGCCGCTGCCCGGTTCAGCAAAACCCAGGCTTTCATAAGCCATTAGCTCTGCGATAGTAAAACAGTCGTGGACTTCTGCGACATCAATATCCTGGGGTTTTATCGCTGCCATCTTGTAGGCCTGCTGTGCAGCCAGCCGAGCGCTTTCCAACCCGGCATAAGCATCTCTACCGGTTATACTGTAAGAGGCAGTAGCGGAGCCAAGACCACGAATCCATACCGGAAATTTTGAGAGTTCTTCAGCCTTTTTCGCTGAAGCCAGGATCATGCAGGAGGAGCCGTCGGCGTTGGCGCAGCAGTCGAATCTTTTTAAAGGGCTTGAAACATAATCGCTCTCCATTATTTTGGCCATGGGGAGATCTTTTCTATAAACTGCCTTATCGTTTAATTGCCCATATTTTGCTGCTTTAACCCTGATCAAAGCAAGGTCTTCCTCAGTAGTGCCGAATGTGTCAAAGTGAGCCCTGGCATGCATGGCATAGTAGGCAGGCATTGTAGTGCCAAAAGGAGATTCCCAAATAATATCGGCGCCGCGGCCCATACGTTCCTGGGAATCGGCAGAAGTTATTTCTGACATTTTCTGAAAACCGATTACTACAACTGCTTCATGTAGTCCGCTTTTAATCAGGCTATAAGCAGTTCTAAGCCCGGTAGTACTTGATGAGCAAACGCTCTCTACTGCAAAGGTTGGCTGTGGATTTAGGCCAAGGTATTCGGCGATTAATCCCGAAGGACTGCGCTGCTTGTCATATTCAGGTGCAGAACAGATTATTGATGCATCGACATCTTTAGCTGTTGTGCCTGCATCTTGCATAGCTTCTCTGTAAGCTTCAAAAGCAAGCTCCCTGATTGAGCCTTCATAGTTTCTAACAAAATCACTTTGCCCAACCCCGATTATTGCTACATCGTCAGGCATGGTTATTCCTCCTCTATTTTTCTAGGTATAATTTACAAGTGGTTACAGATCTTAAAACAGGATTTAAATTACCCGGAGGCTACTTTTAAAGCATAATCATTCCTCCATCAATGCAGAGGGTTTGGCCTGTAATATAGCTGGATTCATCAGATGCCAAAAATACTACTGCCGGTCCTATTTCTTCAGGTTTACCAAACCGCCTAAGGGGAATTCGCTCCAGGTACTTTTCTTTAAATTTAGGGTCGGAGGCAATGACCTGGGTCATATCAGTTTCGGCCAGGGGGGCAATGGTATTCACTCTAATATTGTAGCGGGCCAGTTCTTTAGCAGCTGATTTAGTCATGGCGTATACTCCACCCTTGGCTGCGGTATAGTTTATTTGGCCGATAGTTCCCATTAAACCTGCTGAAGAGGTAACATTAATTATCGAACCTTTCTTTTGTTCAATCATCGGTTTGGCAACAGCTTGCAGGCAGTAGAAAGTTCCACTTAAGTTCACTCTCAAGACTTCATCCCACTGGTCTGGAGTCATCTTCCAGAGCATTGTCGGCTTGGAGATTCCAGCATTGTTAAAAAGAGCATCAATATGGCCGTAAATATCAAGGGCCTCATTTACCATCTCATTAACCTGGCTATAATCAGCTACATCTACCTGTTGGATCAGGACTTTACTCCCCAGCTTTTCTATCTCTTTAACTACCCGGTCTTCTTTTTTTATATTTCGGCTAGCCAGGACCAGGTTGGCGCCTTCTGAAGCTAGGGCCAGGGATACCGCTTCACCGATACCTTTACTGGCTCCAGTGACGATGACTACTTTATTTTTTAAGCGCACTCAAACACCTCCCAGTTTGATTTTCTTCAGAAAATAAGGCTATGTGGGTTTAAATGATCAAGCAAGTTATATTCTTTCAGCACAGTATCTCAGTGATAATGTCGGCTAAAAATTTCTCAGCAGATTTGTTAAACTATTGCCACTATACTTAAGTTTAAATAAAAACAAACATAGTGGAAATCCCTTAAAAGCATGGAAACAAGGTTAAAAAGTATGAAATCGGGGTTAACCCCTTGGGGTGAACTCTGAAAACAATATTGGATAAAATAAGAAATAAAAATAAAGAAGATGTCTCAAACTATATTAGAAGGTTTTTAACATCTTTATACTGAATATTCATATAGGGACAAATATTACTCAATCCTCAATCCGTGGTGTAAAGGTAGTGGTAAATTGAAACAACCGCAGATTTCTAAAGCAGAACGGAAAAGTAAGCCGGAACTTATTCTTATATGTAAAGTTAGCCCTAACTTTGAATCAATCGAGCAGGTAGATGCTTCTTTGCAACGAACCCTGCAGGGCTCAGTAGAGTACTTTGATTTCTGTAAGGCCACCTTGATGCTTTATCGTGTAGGCAAAATGCCCGTTTGTTGGCATGCTTCTAAAGATAAAATGAATCCCGACATAAGTACGGCGGCGCATTCTGACCGTTGTATCCAATTAAATCATTATCTTTCTGATCCTGAAAACAGCAGAAAAAAGAATCTTCTTGATCCCCTATCACCTGTTATCGCAACAAATATTCCGGTTTTTTTAAAAGCCGGGGATCCGATAGGAAAGATGGAAGTTGGCATCTTCAACACAGATTATCAAACCGGTGAGTACATGCTTGCCAAGGCTGTCTCTTTGGGCAGGCATATGGCTGATATTATTCAAGAATCGCTTTTCCAAAGGCAAAAAGATCGGCATTTGAGGAAACTTTCTATTTGGCTGGAAATGCTTAATACGATTAGCTCTACGCTTGACATCAGGCAGGTTCTTCATGTTGTAGCCCAGCTAACAGCAGATCTTTTTTCGGCCAGGAGCTGTATCTACTTGCTAAATAATGAAGAAGAAACGTTAATTCCATCAGTAGCGGTGGGTAGTTATGATCCTGTTTTGAAAAAAAAGTTTAAAGCGCTTAAAGGCAGGAAACTATTACCAGCCATGAAAAAAGCAATCAAAATTGAGCAGCCGGTTGTGGTTACACCCAAAAACAGTGAAAAAATGTTAACCAGGGAAATTGTGGATAATTTTGATTATGGTTGGGTTATTTTGGCCCCGATCATAAGCAAGGAGAAAACAATTGGTATAATGCAAGTGGATCAACCTCCTGAAGCTGAGGGTTTTGAAAGTGAGGCGGTCGAAATTATTTTCGCTATTGCCCGTGCAACTGCTGTGGTTATAGAGAATGCCAGGCTAATCGATATGCTCGGCCAAAAGGAACAGCTTTTACATCAGTTAGTCAATAAATTAATTACAGCCCAGGAAGATGAACGCAGGTTTATAGCCGCCGATCTGCATGATGGGATCATCCAATCACTGTTAGCAATCTGGTATCGTTTGCAGCGTATTTCCGCAGATGAAGATATGAAACCGCAAGAATGGCAAGGCGAGATCACAGAACTAACGGGAGTACTCAATGACCAAATCCAGGAAATCAGGCGTATTTTGTATGATCTAAGGCCGATCATACTTGATAACTATGGCTTAATTCCCGCGGTTGAGGCCCATGTTAATCATATTAGCGAAAAGCATGATTTGCCCGTTGAGTTAAGGATCAGTGGCGTAAAGCAAAGGCTGGCTTCTAAAACAGAGGTGGCCCTGTTTAGGATTTTACAGGAAGCTTTGACCAATGTGATAAAACATGCGGCAGCCTCAAAGGTCAAAGTAGACCTTGTGCTGAAAGAAGAAAGCATAGTTTTAGTTGTCGAAGATGATGGTGCTGGTATAAACAAGAATCAGGACGATGAGCCACAAACTATAAAACGCCTGGGCCTGGCCGGGATCAATGAACGGGCATTGTTACTTGGCGGTAATTGCAAGATTGATTCTACCCCTGGTAAAGGGACAAGAATTAAGGTCAGTATTCCCGTTAAAACCACCTCCAGGGAGGAGCCAGAAAAGTGACTATAAAAATAATTATAGTTGACGATCACCCGATGGTTAGAGAAGGATTAACCAATATGCTTGACAACTGCGAAGAGATAACTGTAGCCGGAAGCTGTGGCGATAGCAGAGAAGCTCTAGAAAAAGCCGAGGTTATAGATCCTGAGATTATCTTGATGGATATCAAAATGGAAGGTGTAAACGGGATTGAGACAGCCCGGGAAATTTTAGCCCGAAAGCCAGGTATAAAAATTATATTTCTGACTGTTTTCGAAGATGCCGAATCAATTCGCCTGGCTCTGCAAGCCGGAGCTTCAGGCTATATTCTTAAGCATGTCAACCGTCAAAACCTGATTGACACAATCAAACGGGTGCATGCTGGTGAGACCATTATCGATCAATCAG
>PWMM01000240.1 GCA_003558195.1 Syntrophomonadaceae bacterium | reverse complement strand
TTTTCGAAAATCAAAACCTGTTTTAGCTCTTCATCATAGCGTAGTTCAATTCTTTGGCCGGTGTATACCGGCGGCACTTCAAAAAGATGGTTATGTAAAGAGATGGTCCCGTCATGACGCACTTTCCGGTAATCGCGTTTGAGAAATAATAGTTTTAGTGAGGCCGGGTCTTCAACCATTTTCACCCTGCTCATCTGGGAAAGATATTTATCCAAAGGCGTCATACCAAGACTGGAGTGAACCCGGCGGTGATACTGCTCTTCCAGCCAGGTCAAGAAAAAAGCATTTAGCTGCGCTAAATCACCGGGAACCTGTTCCCGTAAAAGAGGGAAAAAGCGTAGCTTGACCGTGCCAAAAATTTCTCTACTTTGCCCTTGTTATATAAAACTTTACATAACAAAGGTATGATTGAAACGCCTCGTTAAAAAAACTGCATCCTTTTTAGTAAGAGAAAATAAACAGAAATGCTAATATTTCATGGACATAACTGAGGATTAATGGGGATCTTGAACATTTTTAAACAGTTGCAGCTTAATCTAAATTTTCTTCTGCCTTGCGCACATTTTCAAGGTGTTCTTCGTAAGTATGAGAAAAGTAATGTTCTCCGCTTTCATCATATTTGTAATTATAAAAAAAGTAATCTGAATCTTCAGGATAAAGTGCCGCTTTTATGGATGCCTCTCCCGGTGCAGCAATAGGTCCCGGGGGGAGCCCGGCATGCTGGTAAGTGTTGTATGGAGAATCAACTTCTAGGTCATCATAGGTTAGAAATTCTTTAGTCTCTTCTAAAATATATTGAATCGTTGCATCTATCTGCAGCAGTTGATCGATTTCAAGGCGGTTATAGATCACTCCCGCTATAAGGGACCTCTCATGATCAACCCGGGCTTCTCTTTCAACAAGGGAAGCAATTGTTAGTATTTCATGCAGTGATAATCCTTTTTCTTCCATACGCTGACGGTACTCCTGGTTAATGATCTGGTCAGTGCGGCGGAGCATCATATCAATAATTTCATTAAGGCCCGTATCAGCAGAGATCTCGTAAGTATCAGGAAAAAGATAGCCTTCCAGCTTATATTTAATACCAGGATGATCTATCTCTTGCAGAAAAGGATACTTTTCTTTCCATTCAGGTTTAGGGTTTTCGGCAGCTTCAAGAAGTTGATTGCCATTAATTAAACCCTGCTGCTCAAGCCTTCCAGCAATTTGTTCGATAGTATAACCTTCAGGAATGGTAAACCAGACCGTTTCAACATAAACATCGCCGGATTGGATTTTCCGCACTATTTGCCCTAGGCTCATTGCAGGATTAAGTTCGTACCGTCCTGCTATAAAACCCTGGGCTAAATTATACTGGCGGACAAAAAATCTGAAAGCCAGTTCGTTTTGAATCAAACCTTCGTCATAAAGAATCGCAGCGATAATTTCAGTATTGGCTCCGGGGGGTATATCAACCGTGGTAGTTTGATCAGCTGCTTCCGGTGCTACCGGATCGAGCAACTGCAGGTAGTAGTAATAAGTACCGGCTGCTGCCACTATCAATAAAAAAACCAGTATAACCATACCGAAAAATATCCTTCTGCACAAAACCATTCACCGGCTTTCAAAAGGCTTAGTAATAAATACTGTCTTATGATAAACCATCATCATAAAGGTTTTCTATTGTTTTGACCCGTTCTTCCCATATTGTAGCAACCCGGTTCCATTCCGCCTCATCATCAACTTCGACGAGGGCTTCTTCATTCGCCTCGATTTCAACCCGGAAAATATAGGCATCTTCTTGAAAATCAATATATTCTTCTTCTTCACAATATAAAACAGGGACTAAAATAGCATAGTCATACAGATCTACCTGAAAACGGTCGACCAGGGCAAATTCATGTTCATTTCCTTCATCATCAACCAGAACTAAAATATCTGTCCGTTCTTCACCATTATCACTCATTCTTTCACCTCATTCCAGACATTTTCCCGGCTCACTGTTAAAGCTTTTTAACTCTTTAGAGCGAAGCCAGGTAGTTTTCTAAAATCATAACCGCAGCAAGCTTATCTTTAACCTTCCGACGATTTTTACGCCTTACCCCGCCGGTAATTAAAATTTTATCAGCGCTAACCGAAGTTAACCTTTCATCAATTAGTTCAACCGGCAATCCTAATTTTTCTTCAATTAATTGCGCCAGGTGGCTGGCATTGGCTGAGCCTGGCCCCCTGGTACCATTCATGTTAAGCGGGTTACCAACGACTATTCTCTCAACCTGGTAGTTTTGACAGATCTTCTGAATCTCAGCAAGAGCATCATCGAGGTCCTGGAAAGTGATAACATCAATCCCCTGTGCAGTAATGCCCAGGGGATCGGTAACCGCAATTCCAATCCTTTTCTCTCCGGGATCCAAACCGAGAATGCGCATTTAAATCCTTCAGTCCCTATTTAAGGTTATTCTTTTCAGCCAGCTCCAGGTAAACACCAACCATTTCTTCAAGTAGCTCATCCCGCTCCACCTGCCTGATCAAGCTGCGGGCGTTGTGATGGCTGGTAATATATGCGGGATCACCTGATAGCAGGTAACCAACCAGTTGATTAAGAGGATTATAGCCCTTTTCTTTTAAGGCCCCATAAACAGTGATCAGGATCTTGCGGGCCTTATTATCTTCCTCTTCACCATCTACTCTAAACAGGACGGTTTCTTCATGATTTTTATCCGGCACGATTGTTTCCCTCCTGTAAATCTTTAATTTATTATTAGTTAGGCATGCTCTTTAACTGCCGCTTAATTAATTCTTGTACTGATTCCAGGGCTGCAGGAAGTGCCTGTGGATCTTTGCCTCCCGCCTGGGCCAGCTCTGGTTTGCCTCCTCCCCCTCCGCCAACCTGGCGGGCAACTTCTTTTAAAAGCTGATCGGCCCGGATACCACGCTTGACCAGATCGCCAGTTGCCGAAGCGACCAGGATAACTTTCCCATCACTAACGGCGCCTAAAACGACAACCACTGAAGAAAGATGGTTTTTTACTTCATCCATCACCAGGCGTAGCGTTTCCTGGTTGTCAGCTGAAACCCTGGCACTGAGGACTGTCACCCCTTCAACATCTTTAACTTCTGAGAGCAAGGATTTGACCTCACTGGCAGCTAGACGCTGCTTAAGCTCATTGTAGGATTTTTGAATAGCTTTAGTGCCGATTAGATGTTCATCAAATTTTTGCTCCAGGCGATCTTCAGTCGCATGTAACGCTTTCGCAAATTTATCTATGAGCCGGTCCCGATCTGAAGTCCGGCGGTATGCGTTAAAACCAACCATCGCTTCAATCCGGCGTAGCCCTGAACCAATTCCTTCTTCAGTAACAACTTTAAAGAGACCGATTTCACCGCTTGCCGACACGTGGGTTCCACCACATAATTCCCTGGTATAATCGCCGGCTGATACCATGCGTACAGCATTTTCTTCATATTTATCTGTAAAGATTGCTGTAGCTCCAAGCTCTTCGGCTTTTTCTAAAGTGGTCATTTCAACTTTTACCGGTAAGTTTGCTAAGACCATTTTATTGACTTCTTCTTCAATAAGCTGCAATTCTTCAGAGGTGAGGGCAGAAAAATGATTGAAGTCAAATCGAAGACGATCCGGTGCTACCAGTGAGCCGGCCTGATTAACATGTTCACCCAGGGTATTTCTTAAGGCACGGTGTAACAAATGAGTCGAAGTATGACTGCGGCAAATCCCTTGCCTGCGGTTATCATCAACCCTGACCACAGCACTGTCTTTTACTTTAATCGAGCCTTCCACCACCTGACCCTGGTGAACAATCTGTCCAAATGGAGTAAAAATGGTATTCTCCACCTTGATCCGACCGGTTGAAGTTTCAATTATCCCGGTATCGCCAACTTGTCCTCCGGCCTCGGCATAGAAAGGAGTGTGATCAATAATAATTTCCACAGCCTGGTCTTTTTTTGCTTCATCGCTAACCTGACTATCTATTAGCATTAATAAAAGGCTTGCTTCTTGTTCCAAAGTCTCATATCCCGTAAAGATGGTAGTTAAATGTTCAGCAGCCCGGTACCGGTTATCTTCTTCCTCACCGCCGCCTGACCTGGCTGCAGCGCGGGCACGGGTCTGTTGTTCTTGCAATTTTTGATCAAAACCTTCCCGGTCTACAGTCATATCTTTCTCTTCCAAAATCTCTGCAGTTAAGTCAAGAGGGAAACCGTAAGTATCATAAAGTTTGAAAGCAAGATCACCAGGTAAGGTCTGATCATTTTTAGCTCGAACTTGAGCAACGTAGTTTTCGAGAATATCCATGCCCTGGGCCAGGGTTTCCTGGAAACGCTGCTCTTCGAGGTTGGTGATCTGCTTTATATAGTTTTCGCGTTCTTTTAATTCAGGATAGGCAGGGCTCATTATATCTACAATTAAAGGCACAGCTTCAGTTATAATATCTCCTTCCAGGCCCAGCAATTTACCGAACCGGACTGCCCGGCGCAATAAGCGCCTTAACACATACCCCCGACCCTCATTAGAAGGAATAACCCCGTCACCAATCATAAAGGTAATACCCCTGCTGTGTTCGGTAATAACCCTTAAAGGCACTTGTTGATCATGCCGGAAGCTATTAATCTGGTTATAAAAATGGTCATAAACGGGCTTGACCATGTCAATTTCATAGATAGAATGGACTCCTTGCAGGGCCATCGCCAGTCTCTCCAAGCCAGCGCCGGTATCGATGTTTTTCTGATTCAGCTCAATTAAATCTCCAGAGGCCTCACGGCTGAACTGGGTAAAAACCAGGTTCCAGATCTCTAAGTACCGATCGCAATCACAGCCTACACTACAGTCGGGACGATCACAACCGGCTTCTTCACCCATATCATAGTAAATTTCCGAACAGGGGCCGCAGGGGCCGAGTCCGATTTCCCAAAAATTATCTTCTTTACCCATTCTTTTGATCCGGTCAGCAGGAACACCAATCTTCTCATTCCATATTTTAAAGGCTTCTTCGTCTTCATAGTAGATGCTGACCCAGAGGCGATCTTCGGGCAAACGGTACCCGTTTAAAACCAGGTCCCAGGCCCATTCAATTGCCCCTTCTTTAAAGTAATCGCCAAAAGAAAAATTACCCAGCATCTCAAAAAAAGTAGCATGACGACCGGTATAACCAACTCTTTCTATATCCGGGGTCCGAACACATTTCTGACAAGTGGCTACTCGCGGGTGAGGCGGCTTTTTCTCACCGGTGAAAAAGGGTTTGAGTGGAGCCATCCCAGCACCAATCAATAACAGGGTTGGATCGTTCTGAGGAATTAAGGAAAAGCTGGGCATAATCAGGTGATCTTTTGAACTGAAATAATCTAAAAATATTTCGCGTATCGTGCTGGACTGCATCCTTCAACCTCCCTAATGAATTAAAGCAATTATATCTTTTTTAAAGAAGAGCTGTCAACAAAAGGCAAGCTGAAACTGCTTTAAAAATAAGCATTAACTTCTTAAAGGTGATGCCAGCTTCCCTGTCCCCGGCAGATAGACTCAAAACCTGCAATCAGCTGCGCTTTTAGCCGTACCGGTATCTTAACTTTAAGGGTGACCGATTCTTTATAATCGACTGCCATGATTTTTCCTTCCAGGCTTTCAATAAGCCTGGTGAAAGGGCCCAGGTACTCATACTCTAGCTTAAAATTGAAGATTTTCGCCGGCTCTTTTTTTTGCAAACGTGCTTCTTTTAGACTTAGACGCGCACAATCCCTGTAAGCCCTGGTTAATCCACCAATACCAAGCCTGGTTCCGCCAAAATAACGGGTGCCGATTACAAGCGTGTCCGCCAGGTTATGACCCTGTAAAACCTGGAGCATAGGTGCTCCGGCAGAATTAGCCGGCTCTCCGTCATCAGAAGATCTTTCAATTAATAAACTTTCTATTCCTATACGGAATGCATAAGCATGGTGGGTGGCACCCGGGTATTTCTCGCGAATTTGATCCAGCACATCAGCTACAGCCGCCTCTGTAGAAACAGGGCTGATCGTCCCGATAAAACGGGAACCCTGTACAGTAAAACGGGCAAAAGCCATTCCTGCGGGAGTCATGTAATATTTTTTTTCAAATTGAGAGTCCAAGACTGCTCCTTTTAAAGCTTTGCCATTTAACACTTCAGGCCTTTATATAAGTATTAATTATTCTAATCAGGCTTTTGATTACTTTTACGTTTTAACTGCTCCAGGCGTGCCTTAATCATTTTTTCCCGGCCCTGTTCAGAAGGGCGGTAGAATTTTTTATCGAGAATAGCTGGCGGCAGGTAGTCCTGTTCCACGTAGTGGCTGGGGTAATCATGCGGATAGAGGTAACCTTCGCCATGTCCCAGGCGCTTTGCACCTTTGTAGCTACTATCTTTCAAGTGACCTGGAACAGGCTGTTTTAGATCATTTTCCACCAGGTTAATGGCTTCATTAATACCGAGGTAGGCTGCATTGCTCTTAGGAGCGGTTGCCAGGTAAACTGCGGCCTGGGCTAAAGGAATTCTACCTTCAGGCAAACCGATCATTTGAACAGCCTGGGCGGCAGAAACTGCCAGAGTCAGGGCAGCGGGGTCGGCATTACCAATATCTTCAGCAGCACTAATAATTAAGCGCCTGGCAATGAACAAAGGATCTTCTCCCCCTTTTATCATCCTCGCGATCCAGTAGAGGGCGGCATCAGGATCAGAGCCGCGAATTGATTTAATCAGCGCTGAAGCCATATCATAATGGTTGTCACCCTGACGGTCGTAAGAATATAGACGTTGCTGCATCGCTTCTGCGGCATCTTCTAAGGTTATGTTGATTGCTTTTTCTGAATTGCCGGAAGAAAGCACTGCCACTTCTAAGACGTTTAAAGCCACCCTGGCATCTCCACTGGACTTTTCCGCCAAAAATTGCAAAGCTTCTTTGGTGATGGCTACTTTTAATTTACCAAGACCTCTTTCTTTATCTTCAAGCGCTTGTTTCAGCAATGCCTTAATATCAGTTATACTCAAGCTTTCAAAAACAAAGAGCCTGCTTCTGGAAAGAAGCGGTCCGGTTAAATAAAAGAAGGGATTTTCTGTGGTTGCCCCGATAAATATGATGGTCCCCTGTTCAATAGCAGCCAGTAAAACATCCTGTTGCGCTTTGTTGAAACGGTGAATTTCATCGATAAATAGTATTGTTCGCCGGTCATAGAGTGACCAGCTTTCTTTCGCCTGCTCGATTACAGCCCGGACATCTTTCACCCCTGAAGCCACAGCATTAAGCTGGGTAAAATCGGCCTTGGTTTTAGAAGCAACTAAACTGGCCAGGCTGGTTTTCCCTGTCCCAGGCGGACCATAGAGCAGTAAAGAAACGAGGTGATCTGAGGCTATGATATTATATAGTGGCTTGCCCTGGCCTAAAATATGATCTTGCCCAACAAACTGGTCTATGTTTTCGGGGCGCATTCTGCGAGCCAGTGGGCCCTGTTCACTGATTTTTTTCTCCAAAGCCAGGCTAATTAAATCCATTCTTCTACCTCCCGCTTCTGATGCAGGCATTTCAACAAAATGTTCGTTCTCGATAATGATGCGGTGCCGATAAGAAGTGCCCTTGTACGTAAATTAATAATGGATATTTTCAATATTTATAATGATATGGTAAAATCACAAAAATTTATTTAATGTAAATATCACCGGTGGTCACTACTTCATCTCTAGAAAAAAATGCTAATTATTATATCTTTTGCTATTTCGACTGAGACCAGGTCAGAGGCAGTTTAAGATAACCTCTCTATAGTAGGCAGCGGTATAAACTATCCCGGAGCGTTTAAATCTAATTCTAAGAACTACCATAGAGTTGTTTGAGTTTTGGGCTCATTTTTTTGTAATAAAGGTTAAAACTGCCTGTCGCCAGGGCTGCCCTAATTTCCCTCATTAAACGGTCCAGGTAATAGAGATTATGATATGTGGTTAGCCTTAAACCCAATATTTCGCCGGCATTGAGCAAATGCCTGATATAGGCTCGACTGTAATTAGCGCAAACATGGCAGCTGCATTCTTTATCAAGCGGATCTAAGTCCGCACCGTAAACACTATTGCGGATAGCAAGGTAGCCCCGGGAGGTCATTACCCTTCCGTTGCGGGCAATCCTGGTTGGCAATACAGAGTCAAATATGTCAACTCCATACCTGACTGCTTCCAGCAAAGCATCCGGTGAGCCCACCCCCATCAAGTAACGGACTTTATCCT
>PWMM01000325.1 GCA_003558195.1 Syntrophomonadaceae bacterium | reverse complement strand
TAAACCCTGGCTGTTATATTTCCATGGCAATGGAGAAGTGGTTAGCGATTATGACGGCATTGCTCCGATGTATAATCAGCGCGGCCTGAACCTTTTAGTTGCTGATTACCGGGGATATGGAGCAAGCGGTGGCAGCCCCGGGTTTACTGATATGGTTGAAGATGCTGCTATCATCCTTAACCATGTATACCGTGCTGTTCCGCCAGAGGGTGAAGAATACACGTGGTATGTCATGGGGCGTTCGCTGGGCAGCATCTCAGCCCTGGAATTGGCGGCAAAATTTCCCGGGAAATTAAAAGGTTTGATTATCGAGAGCGGCTTTATAAGCGTTAATAAACTAATTCAGCACCTGGGTTTACCTTTTACAGGAGATCTTTCTCCCCTGGAAAAAGATTGCCACCGCCTGGCCGCATCAATTGACCGGCCTGCCTTGATCATTCACGGCAAGCTTGACCGCCTGGTCCCCCTGGAACAGGGCCAGGAGTTATATGAAGCTTTAGGTTCCAATCAAAAAGAGCTGGTAGTTATCCCTGGAGCTGATCATAATGACATTATGTTTGTCGATTCTGAAAGGTATATGCAGGCCATAGCGGAATTTGTTTTGAATCAATAAAGGTGAGGAGGCGAAAAAATGCAGATACTTGATGTCATGACCACCGATGTAATTACCGTTTCTACAGAAGATTCTGTAGAAAAATGCGCTAAACTTTTACAGGAGAACAATATTAGTGGGTTGCCGGTTGTCAGTAAAGAAGGTAAGCTGGTCGGAATGATTACCGAAGGTGACTTGATCAGGCGTGCTTCGCGCATTGAAGCTCCCGGTTATCTAGAAATACTGGGAGGTTTAATCTACCTGGGTAGTCCCAAAAAATTTGTTGATGAACTGCAACGGGCCATGGCTCTTGAAGCCGGTAAGATGATGAGTAAAAACGTTATTACAGTTAAACCTGCTGAAAGCCTGGAAAGAGCTGCTACTTTAATGGTCAATAATAATATTAATCGTTTGCCGGTTGTTGATGACGATGGGGCCCTGGTCGGGATAGTTTCACGCCGGGACATAATGAAACACATCTATAATTAAGAACCCTTTAAGACGGGGGTGTATTAGCTGTTTTGACTAAAGGTGTTCAGGTTGCCCTGGCCGGTTCTATTATCAACTTCTCAATAGGGATTTTTTATGCCTGGTCTGTTTTCGCCGACGGTTTGATCAAAGAGCTGGGCTGGAGTACAGCCGAAGCGATGTTACCCTATACCCTTGAAGTTTTAATTTTTTCACTGGCAATGATTCTGGGAGGGCGGTTTCAGGATCGCTATGGTCCCCGGTTAGGTACGCTCTTTAGTGGTATTTTTATCGGCCTGGCATTTATCCTCTGTGGGTTAACCGCCAGCCCCGTTGGTGTAGCCTTATCATTCGGGGTCATTTTTGCCGTTGCCGCTGCCTTTGGCTACTCTGCTGTTACTCCGGCAGTTATCAAGTGGTTCCCTCCTGCCAGGAGAGGATTGATAACTGGTATTGTATTAATGAGCCTGGGCTCCGGCGCCTTGATCTGGTCCCCGGTGGTTAACTACTTACTTGAACATACCGGTGTCTTAAGGGCGTTTATAATCTGCGGATTAATCTTACTTTTGACAATAACCATATCTTCCCGCTTCATTGAGGTGCCTGCTTCAGTAAACGGTACTGACACTCTGGTTGATAAAAACCTTTCTTCAAAAACCTTTGCCCTGGTCCAGACGATCAAAGCTCCTCCTTTCAAATTAATTTGGGCATTAATTGGTTTAACCAGTGGGGTAAGCATGATGTTCATCGGGCACCTGGTTCAGATTGCTGCAATCAATTTCCAGGTAGGCTGGGGTTATCTCCTGGTTTCCCTTTTTGCAATTACAAATGCTTCCAGCAGATTGCTTGGCGGGGTAATTTGTGATCGAATAGGGTATATCGGCACTATGAACGGTGCTTTATTGCTTATGATCGCCTCTATGGCGCTTTTTTTAAGCGGCCTGGGCTGGCCTGCTTTGATCCTGGGCACATTCTTTTTAGGTATGAGTTATGGTAGCCTTTATACCTGTTATCCCAATGCTGTTGCAGATTTTTTTGGCCTTGAAAATTTTGGAATTAGCTATGGCATGCTCATAACTGCCCTTGGTGTGATCGGTAGCCTGGGACCGATGGTTTCTGCTCTCCTGGTGGAGCAGACTGCTACTTACAACTATAGTTTTTTAATCGGCATCATCGCTGCACTTATCTGTTTTTTACTGGTAGCAAGTTTAAACCAGCTGGTCAAACTTAATGCGTCTTCTTAAAAATCCTGGTAATTGCACAACCTGCTTATAAATTACCGCTTTTTTCGACCCCTTCGGGCTCTTAATTCTAAACCTTGTACCAATAAGCCATAATTATATACCGGTTTTAAGATTAATCGTGCTGTTAATGTTCATTATTGCTGGTATTTAAGAGGTAGCTTACAGGTAAAGAAGGTTTTTGAGGTTCAATGAAGCAAAGGTCCTAGGAAAACTGAATTACAGGGTAATAAGCAGCCTGAAACCTGAACTCTGTGTAGCGAAAATAGCAGTAGATTTTCAGGTGATCGATTGTTAATACAGGGGCAGGGGTTCAGGGTGAAAGAATGTAGTAGAATACAGGTGAACAGTCCTGTTTTTATCATGACTTGCAGGCATATTTAAAAATAAAGGCACTATGTTATAATAGTACAGCAAGTTTAGAGGAATACTATATTATGGAGGTTTTATTTTGTCCAGCAAATATAAATATGCTATCTTAATTGTGGTTATTCTGGCCGTTTTCCTTATTATCGGAGGTTCCAACCTGACGCTGGTTTCAGATCACGATGATCCAGGTAGAGATCTGGCAGAAGATCAATTCCAGCCTAATGAAAATCCTTACCAGGATTATACCAGTGCCCTTGCTGATGGTAAACCGGTGGTTATTGAGTTTTATGCCCGGTTCTGAAGTGCCTGTGTGATGATGGAGCCCGTGATTATGGCTCTAAAGGAGCACTATGCAAATGAAGTTGTAATTATTGTAGCTGATCTTGAAAATCCGTATACCGGGCAGCTGATTGAAGCAGGGGAATTTGATGTTCTCTATATTCCAATGTTTGTTTTTATTAATTCTGATGGTGAGGTTGTTTCTAAGGAAGCAGGGGTTTTCGATTTTGAAGCAATGCAGGCCAGGTTAGATCCGTTGCTGGATCAAAGCGCTGGGGCGGAGTTAACCGGAATAGATTATTTCTTTTCAGAACAGCTTCCTGGAACACTGGGACAGAGATCGCTTTTAACCCTGGGACTGGTTTTCCTGGGAGGCTTAATTACCAGCATAAGCCCCTGTATTCTCTCCATGGTTCCGCTCCTGGTCAGCTATATTGGCGGCTACGGTGGTGGTTCGCGTTCAAAAGGTTTATTCCTTTCCCTTTCTTTTGTGGCAGGCCTGGCTATTACCTTCGCTATCCTTGGATTTATTGCGGCATTCTTTGGGCGTGTTTTTGGCGATATCGGGGAAATATGGTATTATATCCTTGCTGCTGTAGCAATTTTAATGGGTTTACAGCTTTTGGGAGTCTTGAGCTTCAACCTGCCGGGCCTGAAGAAAATTCCTGTTAAAAAAATTGGTCCGGGTGGCTCCCTGGTTATGGGAATGCTTTTTGGCCTGGTTGCTTCACCCTGCGCTACTCCAGTTCTTGCTGTAATTATAACTTACGCTGCCGTGCAGGCTGAGCCTTTTTATGGCAGCGGCCTGCTGTTTATCTATGGAATGGGCCATGGTGTTCCCCTTTTGGTGGCCGGTACTTTTACCGGTCTGGCCCGGAATTTGCCCAGCATAAATAAATATACCAGCTATTTAAGCTATTTCAGCGGTTTTGTCCTGGTTCTCCTGGGTTTGATCCTGCTGGCCTGGATTGCCTGGTAACTGGTTCCGGCAGGCGTAAACTATTATTTCATTAAGGGGAGTTGATTTTAGTTTATGGAAATAAATGTTCTTATTGGTGGTGCAGCTGGCCAGGGTATGGAAACAATAATGAACTTACTGGGAAAAGCTCTGGTTAGAGAAGATTTCGGCTTAATATACACCAAGGATTATATGTCCCGGGTGCGGGGCGGTCATAACTTTTCCCGGCTGCGTATTGCCCCGGGGCAACCCTGGACGACGGTGGAATCAATTGATGTCCTGGTGGCCCTAAATGAAGAAACCTACCGCAAGCATAGTCAAAACTTAGTGCCCAGCGGACGGGTTATCTATGATCCAGAGCTTTTTAGCCTTCCAGGGGATGAAAGCCGTGGTGTACCGGTGGAGTTAAAGAAACTGGCTGAAGAAGCCGGCGGCAGAGTTATGGCCAACACGGTGGCTGTTGGAGCACTTTTGGTCTTGATGGGTCTTGAAACTTCAACGGTGGAAGAACTGCTAAAAGATACCTTTGCCGGTAAAGAAGGAGTAGCTGAAAAAAATATCAAAGCGCTTAAAGCCGGCTATGATAGTGCTGCCCGGACATGCAGCGCTTGTTTTGAACTGCCTGCAAAAAATCAGGATGGAAAAAAACTGTTTATTGATGGAAACCAGGTCGTTGGTATGGCAGCCCTGGCCAGCGGTTGCCGGTTTTTATCAGCATATCCAATGACACCGGCCACCGGAATCATGAATTATCTTGCATCTAAAAGCCCTGACTATCCGGTGATTGTTGAGCAAGCCGAGGATGAGATAGCAGCCATTAACATGGCCCTTGGAGCCGCTTACGCCGGGGTAAGAGCGATGACCTGTACTTCAGGCGGTGGGTTTTCCCTCATGGCTGAAGGTGTTTCCCTGGCCGGAATGACCGAAACACCGCTGGTTATTGTAGTGGGTATGCGACCAGGTCCTGCTACCGGATTGCCTACGAGAACCGAGCAAGCAGACCTGGAATTTATCTTGCACAGCGGGCATGGTGAATTTCCGCGGGCGGTGTTAAGTGCTACTTCTCATGATGATGCTTTTTACCGCCTTAACAAGGCTTTTGAACTGGCTGATCGCTACCAGACCCCGGTATTTTTCCTTACTGATCAGAATTTCGCCGACACTCACCGCTCAGTAGGGCTCTATGATTTTAGCCGTCTTGGTTACAATCGCTTTTTAGCAGCTGAAAGTAATTTCGAGAAACCTTACAAGCGGTACCGGATTACAGAAAGCGGCATTTCCCCTCGGATATTACCGGGGCAATATGAAGGCGAAACAGTCTTAATAGACAGTGATGAACATGACGAAAAGGGAAATATCATTGAAGATGCTTCCACCAGGCGGACAATGGTTGATAAGAGGATGCGCAAGCTAAATGGGATGGCTGAAGAAATGGATGAACCCGATCTTTACGGAGATCCGCACCCGGAAGTGCTTTTAATTGGCTGGGGATCGACTTACGGGGTGATCCGGGAAGCGGTAGACGCATTGATAGCCCGGGGCATAAAATCAGCCATGCTGCATTTTAGCGACCTGTGGCCCCTGCCTCAAAAACGCCTCCATAGCTTGCTGGCTGAAGTAAAGCATAGTTTCTGTATAGAAAATAATGCCGGAGGACAGCTCTCTAAATTGATTCGCAGGGAAAGTGGCCTTTCGATTAATAGTAATATTTTAAAATATGACGGGCGGCCTTTTTTGCCCGATGAGATTGTAAAGGAGGTCCAAAATGACCTGTAAAGCTGAAGATTACATGACTGGCGAGACGGCATGGTGCCCGGGTTGCGGTAATTATGACATCCGTGAAGCCCTGGCCGGGGCGCTGGCTGAGCTTGGCCTGCCCCCGCACCAGGTTCTTTTAGTATCAGGAATTGGCCAGGCGGCGAAGATTCCACATTATATCAAGGCAAATGGTTTTAACGGTTTGCATGGCAGGGCTTTGCCTCCTGCTGTAGGAGCCAAAGTGGCCAACAAAGACTTAACGGTTATAGTTGAATCAGGGGATGGAGACAGTTACGGAGAAGGTGGCAACCACTTTATGCACAATATTCGCCGAAACCCGGATCTAGCCCATTTAGTTCACGATAACCAGGTTTATGGTTTAACCAAAGGCCAGGCCAGCCCTACCAGCGAACCGGGAATGAAAACCGGAGTCCAGGTTGAAGGGGTAACGGTGCCAGCTTTAAACCCGCTTTCCCTGGCCCTGGTTATGGGAGCCGGTTTTGTTGCTCGTTGTTTTAGCGGAGAAAAGGACCATTTAAAAGCCACCATGAAAGCAGCGATTAATTTTCCCGGCTATGCCCTGGTTGATATTTTGCAACCATGTGTTTCTTTTAACAAGGTTAATACGCATGGCTGGTATAAAAACAGGGTTTATTTTCCGGAAGTGGAGGCTCCCCAAGACTGGGCAAAAGCGATGGATCTTTCCCGCCAGTGGGGTGATCAGATTCCCCTGGGAATTTTCTATAACAAGCCGCACCAGACCTTTGGTGAGAGCAGGGCAGTATTAAAAGGAGAGCCTTTGAGCAATAGACCTTTTAACCCTGAAGAATTATCTTCACTCCAAAATGATTTTTTGTAAAGGAGTGCTGGTTGATGTCGGAAGAAAAAAAATGCTGTCATAAATGTGCCAAACCTGAAGATAACCGGGATCTAGTTTTGCACCCGATCCGGGGTGGCTACAACCGGGAGCATTTCCCGTTATTTCATTTTGATAAAATGCCCCTATGCCCCGATTGCCTGGAAAGGCAGAAAAAAATTGATGTTTTTGAAAAGGTTTTAGCTGTATTTGCCCTGGCTATAGTCATTTACTTTATGGCTGCAGGCTTTATAATCCTGTTCAGCAGCGGATCATAATGAGGGAGGAAATTAATGTTTCCCTGGAGTTTTGGCAATAAAACAGTGAAAGAATTAAGAAAAAAGCAGGGTCTTACCGCCAGTGAGCTGGCCATCATTGCTAAGGTTAACAGTCCGATCATAAAAAAAGTGGATGGTCATAAAATTAAAAATGTTCCTGAACCTTTAAAAAGCCGGATAGAACCGGTTCTTAAAGGCAGGTAGTAATAACCGGGGTGCCAGGCTAAGCAGTATTGCTGGCAGGAATATTATAAGTTGATATAGAATTGTAAAAAGTACAAATAACCATAATATTTAACGAAAGAGGTGTCGGGATGGCCTATGAGACGATTATCGTCGAAAAAAGGGACCATGTGGCTCGGATTACTTTTAACCGCCCGCAGCGCCTGAATGCTATAAATAGCACCCTGGGCAAGGAATTCAAGGCAGCCCTGGAAGACATTGCAGAAGATGAAGAGGTCAGGGTTCTCATTATTACTGGAACTCCCAGGATTATGGAAAAAGAAGGTCGCCAGGAGATTACACATTGCTTTTCGGCAGGCTGGGATCTTTCTGAAACCGCCCAGGTAGAGCCTATTGTGGAAATGACTGCCGCATTTGAAAAGCCGGTCATTGCCATGATCAATGGTTATGCCCTCGGTGGTGGCTGTGAGCTTTCCCTGGCCTGTGATTTTATATTTGCTTCAGAGAATTCAGAAATAGGATTACCTGAAATCAACCGCGGCCTTTTACCAGGGTGGGGTGGAACGCAGCGTCTGCCTCGGCGGATTGGTATTTCTAAGGCTAAATGGATGATCTTAAGCGGTGATGCTGTCAGCGGACCTGAGGCAAAGCGGATCGGCCTGGCTGATGAGGTGGTTTCAAAGGAGAGCCTTGATCGAGTTGTTACAGAATTTGCCAATAAACTGGCTGCTAAACCGCCGGTAGGGCTAAAAAGAATAAAAGAAGCAATAAACAAGGGAATGGACACTGATTTAGAAAAGGGCCTGGAAATAGAGCAACATATGCTGGGAGAGCTGTTGCAAACAGAAGACTTCAGGGAAGGGATCAATGCCTTCATGGAAAAAAGGGAGCCCCGGTGGAAGGGCCGTTAGAACCATAATTATAAATAGTTCAACACGAGAGTGGCCTGACTAATTGTTAAATACTTTGCAATGGTTTTATACCGGTTTTAAAGAAGTTATTACAAGCAAAGGTTTTTTATTAAAACCGGCCGGTCCGGGTCAGGGGTAAGATATCCATTCAGGATATTTTTATCTGAACATCTATTTACTGGTGAATTGCCAGTGGTGGTTCCCTGGAGTCGATTGTGCCGGATTTTATATTGTTATAATCTTAAACGGGGGAGGGAGTCAAAATGTTTGAATGGGAATGCCCGCATTGTAAAGGCAAGTTTTACAGCTCCTGCCCGGAACGGGATAAAG
>PWMM01000098.1 GCA_003558195.1 Syntrophomonadaceae bacterium | reverse complement strand
TCACTCCTTGAAGATATGCACGGCTTCCAGTTGATCATGAACTTTTTAGTTATGCCTTTATCCTTCCTTTCCGGGGCATTGTTCCCTATTCATAATTTACCACCGGCCCTGGGCACGATTGTTCAGTTTAATCCCCTATCTTACGGGGTTGACGGGTTGCGCGGTGCTTTACTCGGCACTTATGATATTGGGTTCTGGACCAGTTTTAATGTTTTGGCCCTGTGTATGGTTCTTTTGGTGATAGTCGGAGCTTATCTTTTCTCTAAGATTGAAGTTTAGCCTGCCTGGAAACACTAATTACCCAAAACAGCTTAAAAAGCTTTATGAAATTACTCCCAGAGCCACAAGGATCTGCATGGGAGCACCAAGCAGGGCATGTATAAAAATCGCCGTAGTTGTATTCCTGGTCTTGTAAACTACAAAAGGCATAACCAGGTAAATCGGTATTGAGACAACATGAGTAAGCAACCCAAAGGGCAAGTGAAAAAGTGCATGCAAAAACCCATTAAAAGCCCAGGCATATTTTCCAAAAGTAATTTCCTGCCGAGGCAATATATAACCCCTCCATAACATCTCTTCACCCACATAATTAAAGAAAAAGAAAAGGGGCAGCAAAAACAGAATGTATTGTTCCGCCCCAACCAGTTTGTTTGTTTTAATCGGAGATATTTCTTCTAAGGCAGAGGCATCAATACCAAGGGGAGAAATCACCAGGATAATAACTATAACCCCGGCGATAGCTATTGCTGAAAGCAGGCTTAATCCAGTCCAAAGCCAGTCGCTTCTACTCATTTTTTTAATGCGTAATCGGTACAAAACACTGTCCAATTCCAACTTATAACCATCCTTTTTCAATAAAAGCAGGGTAACCAAGAATAATGGTCCAAAGAGGAATAAAGTGCCAATAATGATCCATACGGCATAATTGCTCCACTGTAATTGATTCGAAAAAAAGGGTATCGTCCAGTTAAGATGAATCCAAAACAGTATCCCTGGAATTAAAAACAATACTATAGAATAGCCTATCCCTATCCGCTTCATAGAACCTTCCTTTATATCGTGTTTTATCCATTTCGCACTATTGTTTTATGAACTGATTAATATCCTGTATATTTATTTCCCTGTTTTCCACATTTCCCCTCTTATCTTTCCAGTTAACTTTTCCAGCTTTCCATTTTTAAGCTTATAGATAACCCTGGACCAGGATGCCACTTCCGGTTTACAGGTTGCCATAATCACTGCAACTCCTTGTATGTTTAGAGAGTGCAGCTGCCCGTACAAAGTACATTGCCCTTTTAAATTGAATAATAACTCAGGTTCATCCAACAGGACAGCTCTCAGCCTTTCTCTATTTTCTATCTCCAGGCGGCCTTTCTCATTACAGGTGTCCAATAGCCATACCCGCTCTTTCTGCATCTGACCAATAGCTTTTTCGCAGTTCCAACTAAGCATCCGGTCCTGAAAGTATACCTGTCCCTTCTCAGGCTTTTCCCGGAAACCCAGGACTTTCAGCAGGGTTGTTTTCCCCGCACCAGGACCTCCAAGAACTGCAATTGATTCGCCTTCCATTATTTCCACATCCAAACCCTGCAGGGTCCAGTAGAAATGACCTCCTTGCTTGTATCCTTTCCAAATTCCCTCTGCTCTAATGGCTGAATTTCTTAACACGTTAAAAATCTCCTTTATTGGCATTCAGGTTGCTTATCCAACGACAGCAAAGAAATTCCAGTGCAGCAACATGGCAAACAGCAATATTAATAATACAATCGTTATAACATACAGTACCTTATATTTTTTTGAAACAGCAGTTGTTTTCTGCACCGAATAAGCAGAAAGCACAGTTGTGATAATAGCTCCTATAAGCAGAGGATAGTTTAGCAGTATATGTGGCTTCATAGCTGCAAAAGTATGAAAACTACTGATCATGACCTTTGTAGAAGGAATCAAATTATTAATAACAGTAGCCGTTCCCAGTAGCACCAGTATGAAATAGTAGAAGTTAAATTTTTTGTTAGCAGGTAATATGTTTACCTTCCTGTTCTTTATTGCAATAACAAGTAAGATTACCGGTGTTATTATGAAAAACAGTAAATTTACCAATAAGGTTATGATACTTCCGGTTAAAAATGGTGATGTTCTTCCTTGCGGTAACATAGATAAATCCATCCCATTTCCTATGACAACCTGTTTGGCGGTATCATTTTCCACTTTAAACCGCAAAACAGGATAGATGTTTCTGAAAATAGGTGTGTTGTCATCAACTAGTTCATAGTGATATGCCTTAGTTTGTAGATAAGTGCCCTGGAATACACCTATGTTCATGGTGATTTTATTTTCATCAAGAGCATTAACCTCATATAAGTTGATGTAATTTGCAAAATCCAAAAAATTGCCTTCCTGCCTTTCCATTGGAACATACCTTCCAACTACTTTTTCGGAAGAAGGCAGTTCGCCAACAGGTTTCTCTGTTGTATGGCGATTTTTCCCCAATAACAAATCCTGTAATCCAAATATAAAATTCATTTCAAGGTCAGAATTTGTAAGGATTGCAATACCAAAACGTTCTTCCGGCACTATAGCAAGCTGACTTGTGAATGCAGCAGTATTGCCACCGTGACCTAACGTGCGGTACGCTCCGACATATTCAAAGAACCCGTGGGCCGTTCCGACCATATCTCCACCAGGGTCATAACTTGGCGATAACATGGTGTTTAAAGTGCTTGAATCACTAAACAGGACGGATTCTTCGCCTGCACCAGGAGTCAGGACAATCAAATATTTTGCAAGGTCTTCAACCGTGCCATTGATGGAGCCTGCCGGCAGATGAGAAACATAGGACCACTTACCCGGATGAAACCCATCTTGCTGATCTGATAAGTAACCCTGGGCCTTGCTTTCCACTAATTCCCTGTCATCATCAAGCATTGGGTGAGCAGAGGTGTTTTTCATTGATATAGCTTTAAAAATATTTTCTTTTACATAGTCCTCATAATCTTGTTGGCTGATATTCTGCACAATATATCCAGCGAGAGAAGTAGCGTAATTACTATATGCGCTGGCTGTACCAACTTCATAGTATTGTTTGGGCTTATCACGTAATATCGCTTCTTCCAGAGAGACTAACTGATCTGGCAAAAAAACTATTGCATTGAAAGCATAATCACCAAATCCGGCAGCATGGTTCATAACATCTCTCATGGTAATGGACTGCTTATATTCAAGCTTATCATTAAATTCACTGGGAAGATATTCTTTAACATCAGTGTCTAAATCTAATTTGCCTTCTTCAACCAGTTGCATCACAGATGTCCATGTAAACAATTTACCTACAGATGCCCATTCAAAAACTGTGCTCTTGTGGTCAACAGTGATTTGGCTTTCTAAATCAGCGTAACCGTAACCCTTTAAAAATATAACCTCGCCGTCTTTTACCACGGCTACTGCCGCGCCCGGTGTTGTTTTGCCGATAAATTTTGACACATACTTATCCACCTCTTCCTCCATCCTGGTAAATGGGATACCTGAAGGGGTTTCACCTGTAACTGTATTTTGTGTGCTTGCAAATGCAGGCGTTGAAAAAGCGCCAATAACCATCATGGTCATGACAAATATTCCAATGCTTGCCTGAGAAATAAATCTTTTTATCGCATCCATTATATTGCTCCTTTCTAGAGTGTTTTATATTTTGATCATATACCCCGGTATTAGACAAAATCTGGACAAAGCAGCCTTTACAGGACCGAAATTCTTAACAAATTCTTTACACCAGCAAAACAATCTGTCCATTAAAAAAAGGCCTTCTCAGGCCTTTAATCACTATAGTCTTTGCTTCACTAATAGTATTGTCTATAAATAGTTTTTATTCATCCGAGCATAGCCGGTAATAGAGGTTCCGGGTACTCGCTGTGGGGCTCACACCCAGCTCCTGGTCCAATACACTTACAAGGGTTTCGTATTGCTGAATTACAGAAAGGCGGTCTCCCATGCGGGCATAAACCTGCATTAAGCTGGCATGTGATTCTTCCAAAAGGGGGTTCAAACGGATTATTGTTCGCAAACAGGCAGCTGCTTTTACTAACTCTTCGCCTTCAAGGTAAACCTTGGACAGCTGGTTCAACAGGTCCATGTAGATCCGGTTAAGCTTTTCCCTTTCGGCATAAACCCAGGGGTAGTCCAGATCTTCCAGGTAATCGCCCTGGTAAAGTGAAAGGGCTTTCTCCATAACAGACCTGTTGGTCTTAGGCGCTGCTGATGCTAATGATTCAAATTTTGTCACGTCAACTGTAAACAATTCTTGATCTAGGTGATAATGCTTTCCTTTGTATCTAACCGGTTGCTTTCCAGTCCCAGTTCTTATGGCCCTGCGCAGGTGATACAGGTTTGTGTGAAAGAGGGTTACAGCCTGCTCGGGGTCAACATCCGGCCACAATTCCTCCCAAATCATTTCCCTTGAAACCGGTTTTCCGCGGTTGTGGACCAGGTAGGCAAAAAGATTCCGGGCCCTAACCGTACTCCATGCCACTTCTTTTCCATCCTTTACAACTTTAAAAGGCCCCAGGCACTGGACTTCTAGTTGATCTGACTTCTTTTCTGTAGAGGGCGCTAGCAGTCTTTCCCGGGCCCCCTGATCAAGGTCTTCTTGGGTTGGAGGAGCCACTTCCTGCAGCGCAGACAGAGCCAGATCCCTTACCTCCTCATCATTGTCCTGAAGCATGTCTTTCAGGGCTTCACACAATTTCTTACCGCCAACTATAGCCATAGGAGTCACAATCCTTCGTCTCACAAGGGGATCCTCATAATCCACCAGTTCCAGCAATAGATTTTCCGAGAGAGGGCCAAGCCTACTGAGAACTTCATTTATAAAATCGGTTTCAATACCCCTGATCAGGCCTGTCCGTACCACAGGAAGCATTATATCTGGCCTTGATAAAAACATCTGAAGGTAATAGTTTGCAGCAGCTAATTCCAGGCATTGTACCGCCAACTCTTCAGCTCTTATTTCATCACCGGTACGACGATAGACTGCGGCCAAATGGGTTGAAGCAATGAAGATAGAATCCTTTGAGCCAATAGCATCCAGGTATTCCAGGGCCTGGTGGAGCATCCCCCGGGCCATATCCAACTCATCAAGATCCAGGTAAACAGAGGCTGTCCCCACTAATGTTAAGGCATAGATAAATTCCGTTTGACCCTCTGCCAGCTTCAAGGCCCGTTCTGCCATTACCCGAGCCTCCTCAAGCCGTCCCCAGCTGCTTAGGAAACGGCCGTATACGGCCATGCTCAGGGCCTGAAAAAATGTTTCTCCCCCTAACTTTTCAGCCAGAGTGATAGAATGCTTGAACTTTTCTTCTGCCTCATTGACCTTGCCCATATCTGCTAATATCATAGCTTCTTGCTTATAAGCATAAGGTAGGGCTTCCATCATCCCAAGCCTTTCTTTTTCTTCTATGTTAGTTTGGGCATATTCCAGGGCCTGCTCAAGGTCTCCCCAATCATAGTATATGGCAGCAACGCTATCGCGCAGAGAAAAGGAGAAACGGTCATCTTCTGAAGCTACTTCCTCTGCCCTTTGGTAAACTTCCAATGCTTTTGAAAAATTGCCCCTGCAATAATAAAGAAACCCCAGGCTCTCTGTCAGTTGCCCCACGATGCGGGATTCATCTTCTTCCTCAGCCATTTTCAGAGCTTCATCCAGAATATGAGCTGTTTGAGCAAACCTTCCCTGCAGTATGCTGTTTAAGGAATATTCCAGAATAATCCCATACCATCGGCTCACTTTTTGCCGGGTAAGCTCGGGTAATAGGTTTTCAAGGAGGTCGATGCTTTCCTCAAACTTGCCCTGTAAACGAAGAAGCCTGGCGCGGTAGAGTTGGGTTTGCAGCAGACCTTCTACATCAAATGCGGCTTTAAAAGCGGCTTCAGCCTCATTAATATTCTGTGCCGCAAGTTCCAGGCGGCCGCTATTTAATGATACCGCTCCCTCGTAAAGCTTTAACCACGGCCTTTCGGACTTCAGATCATCAGGGATTCTTCCCAACCAGCGCTTTACAGTCTGCCACTGGCTGCGCGAAAGCATGGCAGAACCTATCTCTTCAACTACACTTATTGCATCATTAAAATCATAGGCCTGTAAAAAATACTCAACAGCCTTAATCGGGTATCCTGCATCCCGGTAGCATTCCCCGGCTTTTTTCAAACAATCTTCTCTATCTCCACTAAGGTGGCTTTGCAAGAACTCACGGAAAAGGGGATGGAAGCTGTAAACCATTTCATCTCCCTCCTGGGCAATAGCGAACAAATTCATGCGGTCAACCGTTTCCAATAGAGGTAAGGTACTTTTTTGTCCCAGGAAAAGGTCACAGATTTTTACTGTGAAAAAATCAAAAATAGATATTCTATACAAGAAATCAGTTAACTCGTCGGTCATCCCTTCCATGACTTCAGTTGCCAGGTATTTATACAACTCTATATTATTTAGAGGTTTCCGGTGACGGGTAATCCCCTTTTGAGTTTCGGTGGTTTCCATAGATAAACTGGCCAAACGCAGGGCCGCCGGCCAGCCAGCGGTTTTTTCCTCTAACAAAGTTACCAGTTTATCCAAAGCCGGCTCGCATCTTTCACCCTGTAAAAAAGCAGAAATTTCTTCATGATCGAACCTGAGTTCCTCCGGACCAATGTCCTTAACTAAACCAGACAATCTTAAGCGGTTCAAGTTGAAGGAAGGCTTCGTCCTTCCTGCCAAAATGACATGGACTTTCTCAGGTAAATATTCCAGTAAACTTTCCATAAAACTATCAATAGCCGGTTCATTGATGGTGTGGTAATCATCAATTATCAATACCAGATCATTGTCCAGGATAGCTGTAAGGGTATTGGACATCGCCGCAGCAATGCGGCGGGTCTCCTTTGAAAGGTCCGGGCTGCGTTCCACCAGGTTCAGAATTTCCGGTTCGAAACCTGGTAATTCTTTAGCTATCCCTGCTATAAAATTTTGAAAAAAGAAAGCCAGATCATTATCAAGAGGGTCCAGTTGGTACCAGGCTACATACCCCTGGGTGCGATTCGCAAGCTGTGAAAGAAGGACGGTTTTCCCATAGCCCGGAGGAGCTGAGATCAGGGTCAGCTTTCGGTCTCGATAGTTATCAAAACTTCCCCATAGCCTTGGCCGGTCCAGCAATTGAAACCCCAGGCGGGGTGGTGCCATTTTTGTAACTAAGATTCGATCGGCAAAAGCCAGGCTGCATCTCTCCCAGGACAAGGACTATTTGCAAGCATAAGGATTGCAAAAACTATTTGTCAAGCATAAGACTTATTTTATAATTTCCTTTTACTTTCGAAAACAAGAACATCGTTCTTCAATATTACCGGGCCAGTTAATAATACATTAATACGCCTGAAAAAGCTATAATGCTTATACCGGGCGGGATAGTTAGTTAAATTTTACAAGTCGCTGCTTTTCTGGAGCAGGATATGGATGTAAATATTCTGGTTCATAATCTGGCTATTTTTACGGTGTTTTGCTGTCAGACCAGTGTTTTAAAACAAAACAGTTTAGGGGCACATTTAATGTCACTGTAGGGCAAGAGAAGGACCGGGTGATGATTTCACTGTTCTCACGCTTTGTTTGATTTGTCTTAATTAAACTTTTTGGCCTATACTCATATTTTCATTTCTTTCTGCTCATAAAAAGTGTAATATAATCAGGTAAGAAGGGCATCGAGTTCCCTGTATCTGGGCAAGGAGGTTTCATAATGTTATATTCACCTTTCAGCCTTGGCATTGATCCCATGCAAAAGCTGTTTCTCATCAACTTTGAGAAAGATCCTGATGAGATATATCACGCGCTTGAACCTCAGTGGTTTGATGATCCTGTCTCGGGCAGGGGATTAAGAGTTATCGCCTGGCGAAGAGACGGTTATGTAGATGTTTATCAGCAACCGGAAGTGCCTAAAAATCATGATTTTAGCGTAACAGCAAAGGGACTGGCTGACCTTATCATCCAACCCATGCCCGGCGCTTATTTTCATGTTACCGAGAAGGGTGTAGATGTGAGTTTCGCTTTTACAGATAAGACAGGCCGGGATATAGATGTAAAAATAGTAGAGAAGAACCCCCGCCCCACCAGGCCATTTACACTCCTTGCACCTGTTGGCAACAGCTCTGAAAACCCAACAGTCCTGCCCGTTTACTTGATGAACAGTTTTGCTTTTGTCCGCCGTTCAATGACAGAGGTTAAAATTAGCATAAACGGCCGGTTACATAAACCGGACACCTTTCCAATCCCCATGAACGGATCAAGGATTTACTTTATGCGCTACTCAAACG
>PWMM01000260.1 GCA_003558195.1 Syntrophomonadaceae bacterium | reverse complement strand
AGCTTCATCCGACCGGCACAAAAGTTATCCGGGTTGATATACCCAAGTACTACATTTGCATCAGTAACTGTCGGGTCAGCGCCACCAAATTCGTAACAAACAGGTCCGGGATCAGATCCTGCACTATGGGGGCCAACCCGGATCATCCCACCTGAATCTACCCAGGCTATACTTCCTCCACCGGCTCCAATACTATGAATATCAACTCCGGAAATACCGGGGATTTCATTTCCAATTTTCTTTTCCCTGGAATCAGAGATGATGCCGTCTCGTGAACAGCTGACATCAAAACTGGTCCCTCCCATGTCAAGAGTGACAAAATTATTTTCACCTAATTCTTCCTTCACGTAAGAAAGAGATGCTACCGGAGCCAGTGAAGGACCGGAATCGATACTATATAGGGGCCTGAGCAGCATTTCATCTGCAGTTACAATCCCTCCAATAGAATTCAAAAGGCCTACTTCACCTTTTAATCCCAGATCTTGTAAAATACTGTTCAATTCCCTGGTATACTTGGATATTAAAGGCCTTAATGATGCATCCATAGCAGCTGAAACCCATCTTCGGTATTCTCGAATACATGGATTAACCTCTGAGCTAAGCACTACATCGATGCCAGGCCATTCTTTTAAAATTATTTCTTTGATTCTATTTTCATGAACCGGATTAGCTACTGACCATAGTAAACAAACCGCTATCGCTTCAACATCCCATTCTTTAAAACTATTTATTGCTTTTATTACTTCATCTTCATTCAGGAGTACATCTACTTCCCCTTCAGAGGTAATGCGCTCAGTAACCGGCAAACTGCGATATCGTGGCAAGTATGGTTCAGGATAATCCAGCTGAAAATCAAAAGGATCTTTTATTGGACCATCTCTGAAAAGAAGGACATCCCGAAACCCTTTTGTGCATATCATCCCCACTTTAGCTCCTTTACCTTCCAGAACCGCATTTGTAGCAATAGTTGAACCGTGGGTAAAAGAACCGCCGAGATTCGGGCTGCAGGATTTAAGCAAGTCCTGCAGTGATTCACCATATTCTTCAGCAGCTACTTTAAGGACTTCAACAATTCCATTTATAAAATTATCCGGAGTTGTTGGCGATTTAAAAACGTTGATTTTTCCTTTTTCATCCATTACAGCAGCATCAGTAAAAGTTCCTCCAATATCTACACATACATACTTAGGCATTACCCTTTTCCTCCTTTTTAGCTATTAATTCTTCTCTCAAGTCCTGAGTTTTTTGCTTGTTAACAGCAAATAACTCTCCGTTGATATCAAGAACAACGCCGTAAAATTCTCGGGCTTTATTTTCGGAAATCCAACCTTCACGAACCCTGTAAGCAACTTTTTCCGGATCCCGATTAAGAGGATCGCCAAAACCACCCCCGCTGGAGCTTTCTGACACAATCGCTTCTCCATAGGGTATTTCTGCTGCTGCAAATGGCGGTAACTCTACACGAGAGCCTTCGCCTTCTGAAAGCTTATATTTCCAAGCTGCCGCCTGGCTGCCATTAAAGCCTCCTAAAACTCCTTTAGGCAAATTTTCAATACCATCACACGAATAAGCACAGGTTACAGGATGTTTTCGGGGTGTTAATACGAATTTACAAGCCGGTGCTGAATCACTTTCACCAGCTCCTGGGGAATCAGTAATAACCTCTTCTTCAATTATTTTGACCGGATACCTTTGTTCTAAAACTTCGACGGAAGTCCAATAAAGAGCCCCGCCAGTACACGGATATTGATATGTTACCCACCCATCATGATCTTTTACTCCGGGGCCTCCGGTCATTCCAATAAATAGCTGATTAACGTAAGGTTCATCATTCCGTCTCCAGTCTTTGCCTGAAATAACTGACACCGCAGGGCACTGGACAGCGCCTCCTTCAGCCATGCCTCTTTCATCTGTAACTTGATTAAACATGGCCTGCACTCCAGAAATCAGACGATCTGCCACATTAGTAGTAGCTACCGAAGAGCTATATGGATGCTTTGCTTTCCCGACAACACAACCTTCTCTCATTAAAACCCTGATCTGCTTCATAGCTCCTTCATTATGAGGAACATCAGGAGAGATTCGATTTAATACCCCTGTTCTGGCACTTGCCAGGACAGTTGCTTCGCAAAGATTCAGACCGCAAACATGTGAATCGTCATTTTCCCTAAGGTCTATAGTAATTTGACCTTCTTCGGGTTCTATACTACATTTAATATAGATGTTAACTCCCTGCGGTAACACGTCGGGGATTGGATCATGCTTGATCTGATAATCCCATTCACCCCGGGGCAATTTGCGGATTTCTTCTTTCATCATTTTTTCGCCATAATCCTGGTAAGCATCACAAAATGCCTTAATTGTATCTCCACCATATTCCCGGCATAATTCTTTTAATTTGCGTTCTCCGATACGAGCAGCACCAACCCCAGCCAGGTAATCACCATACCACTGATCAGGAACCCTGATTCGCATACGGGCTATTTTTATAATATCCGGCACATCTTTATATTCTTTTTGCACTTTAACACAAGGCCAATCAATAGCACCTTCTTCATAAATATCCCTGGCTGTCGGATGATAGGTGCTGGGTATGCTGTTACCACAATCAGCCTGGTGGCCTTTTGCCGCTGTAAAGAATAATAGCTCACCATCATGAAAAACCGGTGCAATATAGGTATAATCTGCATGGTGAGTATTTCCATAATAAGGTGAATTGGTTAAAAACAGATCACCTTCTTTAATGCCTTCCGGATGTTCAAAACAAGGGCTGGTTGTTAAACCCATATTCGCCACATGAACAGGAATGCACGGCGGAAGTGATATTACCTCACCATTTCGATCACAAATTGCTGTTGAAAGATCTCTACAAATACTCATTAGCAGAGAGCGTGCCGATCGGATCATGGTGTTTGTCATTTCAATTCCAATTGAATGTAATCTGGCAGAAAGCACAGCCATTAGATATGGGGGTACTTCAATTCTTTGATGCATTTGTTAAACCTCCAATTTTAAAAATTATCCTTCGATATAACAGTTGCAAAAAAGCCACTATGAGTTTTTTACAGTTTGTTAAATTATGACATGAATCAAGAATAGATTTAGAAAAATTGTGTTTTTAAATCTAAAATCATTGCAAATTGTTTTCAGTATTAGACCACTTTTTTAGGCATTTATAATGTTTCATAATCTATGTAACTATTTCCTGGAGCACTCATACTGCTCTTATAAAACCATTTCAACAACCCCTTTCAATAATTAAGATTTCTTGAGCTAATTGCACAATTACCTTTCTTGAGAAAGTTTTCTATTCTAATAAAATGCAAATGATATGCCAAAATAGTTAAAAAAAGCGCTTAGAAGAATTTATGCGCTCATTTTACCCATTAAATCAGTGGATTAAAATTTTCCCAAAGGTATTATTTGTTTTAAAGAAAGAAAAAGAGGATTGAATAACGCCAGTCATAGTCTTAATTGTGCGACTGTTAAGTCTTATATTTAAGACTATACTGCCTATGATTTTAGCTTACGAAATAATGTAGAACGATTTATACCGAGTTTTTTTGCAGCTTCTTCTGCATTTTGATATTTTTTTAACGCATCCTTTAACAGGTATTTCTCAAAAAGTCTTACTTTAGATTTCATGTCAAGATCACTGTCCGCAAATTCAATCATAATTGATTGTTGCTTTCCACCTCTCACGTCGAGAGATAAGTGATGAGGTTTAATTTCCTGTTCAGCAGCAGTTAGAATTAATTGTTCCACAACATTGCTTACTTCTCGAACATTGCCCGGCCATTGATATTGAATAAAGATATCTATAAGATCCGGAGAAAAATACTTGACTTTATTATAGCGTGCCGTATAAAGCTCAAGGAAATATGTTACCAGAGGGATGATATCTTCCGGCCGCTCACGCAATGGTGGAACATTAATTTCAATTACTTTAAGGCGATAATATAAATCTTTTCTGAAACTACCGTGCCGCACCATATCAGTTAAATTCCTATTGGTAGCAGCAATTATCCTGGCATCAGTTTTATACTTCTTAGTTCCGCCTACCCTAATCGCTTCTCCACCTTGCAGGACTCGAAGCAACTTGGCTTGAAGTGATAAGGACAAATCTCCTACTTCATCCAGAAATAAAGTGCCCTGGTCTGCTTGTTCAAAAAAACCAGGCTTTCCATCTGTGGCTGCACCTGTAAAAGCTCCTGCATCATAGCCAAAAAATTCCGATTCACTTAATGAATCGGGAATGGCAGCACAATTAACTGAAAGAAAGGGCTCCTGTGAACGCATACTGCAGCGATGGATTAAATTTGCAAGCATTTCTTTACCAGTTCCAGACTCCCCTGTAATCAAAACATAAGCAGGATAAGGAGCTATGCGTGCTATCATGTTAATAACATCAAACATCTTTTTACTGTTACTAACAATACCTGCTTCTTCTAGAAAATTATTAATTTGTTTACTGGTATCAAAACTGTCATCAGCAGAAGGAGTTTCTTTAGCACGCGCCTGTTTTACAATAATTTCATAATGTTTAGGAGCTAATATAGAACAGACAATCATGCATACTTTATCATTCAAGATGACCGGACTGGCAGTCAGCTTAACTTTTTCTCTTGTTTCTCTGGTTTTAGTCATGAAATATGGTCTTTTTGTGTCCAGTGCCTTCCTTGATGCAGATAAAATATCCAAGATATTTATATTCGATTCGTCTGCAGAAACAGCAAGAGCACTTGCTGGCATTAAACCCATGATCTTACGATAACTTTTATTCACCGCCACGATTAATAACTCCGGGCTTAATAAAACAATACCTTCATCCAAACAATCAATAACTTCCCGCGTAGAATCACTAGCTTTAAAGCGTTCCTGGCAATCAATACCCAGTTTAGCTTCATCAATAAAAGCGAATACAAAGAATTTTCTCTGGTTGTGTTTGAAAAGATAATGAGAGGTATAATAATAGCATGTTTCACTGGTTTTTATGATCTGCCCATGGGTAGCAGTCCCTGAACATAATGCTTCAATTAAAAGGGGATCGCCATAAAGATCCTTGGCCCTGGCACCAGCAGGATTGTCCTTTCTTTTCCAGAATATTTTTCTGGCCTCTTCATTACTGGCACAAACATGTTGATCAGAATCAATCACAATGACCCCGACATTTAAATTGTCGTAAACTTCCAGGTGTTGATTTAGATCTTGCATTACATGCCTCCTGTGTATCAACACTATAAAAGCATGGATTTTAAGGGGCAAACGAGTTGCCCCTTAACATTAATCATTTTGCCAGTGGTTTTATTTGGCTGTTAAGCGGAAAACAACCGGAGCACAATAATCCGGACACTGTACCTCGACATCTTTCTCATAACCCAGACCCTGCGGAGTGACTCTTTTGCGCAAAGCAAAAACAAACGGGAAAAAGGATTGCAAAGCAGCAACACAGATATTGTCAGACTTTTCTTTGTTCAAAAGGGGCCCTTCAAATATAATTTTGTCACCATTTTGATAAAGCTTGCATTCAGAGCTAATTACTTCTGCCGTTACAGTTTTTTCTTCCATATTCAAGCATCTCCTTACATCATTATTATAAATACTAATTCGCTTTTTAACGGCCATTCGCCTTCCCCAATACCGGGCATTTATTAAACTAGAAAAGCAGCATATACCTGTAGCGGTTAAAGTTGGATCTCTTTCAGCAGCTAAATATTTAGCTTAAGCATTTCAAGGTATACCATTTCTCATTTTTAAGAAAGATTCAGTTCAGACAATTTACGGTATAGCGTAGCCCTGCTAATATTTAATTCCCTGGCAATACTCATTTTTGAATAATAGGAAGTACCGTATTTGCTAAGGTAGTCATTAAGTAAATCTCTTTCAAAATTTTTTACTAAAGTTTGTAAATCTGAGCCTTTGCGTATTCTTTTATTATTATCAAAAGAACGAATCCGGGGTGGAGTGTTCTCCATCTTAATTAGCTCTCCATGAGTCATGTTCACCGAATACTCCACGGCATTTTCTAACTCTCTTACATTTCCGGGCCAGGGATAATGAAGATAGCAATCCATCACAGGTTGGTCAACCCTTAAAACATTATTATCGAGCATCCGACAATATTTTTCGAGACAATGCTCTACTAAAAGGGGGATGTCCTCTCGCCGATCTTTAAGTGGAGGGATATGTAAAGGGATAACACTGAGCCTAAAATATAAATCTTTACGGAAGTTACCTTCCTGCAACATCATTTCTAAATCCCGGTTTGAAGCGGCAATTATCCTGACATTGACAGGTATTTTTTTACTACCACCTATTCTTTCTACATGGCGGTTTTGTAATACATGGAGTAATTTAACCTGTAAATGAAGAGGCATTTCACCGATTTCATCTAGAAATATAGTCCCTCCATCAGCCAGTTCAAATTTACCAGCTTTTCCATCTTTATGCGCTCCTGTAAAAGCACCGCCTTCATAACCAAATAATTCGCTTTCAAGCAGTGTTTCGGGGATTGCACCACAATTAACACTGATAAAAGGTCCTTTATCAAAATAACTGCTCCCATGTATGGCGCGTGCAAAGATTTCTTTACCGGTCCCACTTTCACCGGTTATAAGTACGGTAGAGCTACCACCGGCTACTTGCATAGCCTGCTCTTTTACCTGCCTGATAGAAGTACTATGCCCAACAATTTGATCAAAAGTGTACTGAACCCGTTGATCACTTAAATCATGAACCAGCCTCCTTGCTTCAGCAATATCACGAAACGAAATAACAGCGCCCTCCGGTCCGTTTTTCCCAGGTATGGGGCGCACTGAGACTATAAAGTGCATGTGTTTTTGCCGGGTATGATAAATCTCCTCCCTTTCAGTATAGGATAGATTGGTTCTCAAGACTTCCAGTGCCCGCGGCTTATCCCAAAATGCACCAATATGCTTGCCAATTATTTCATTTGGACTGGTACCCAGCAATTTAGCGGCTTTGGTATTACAATGAGTAACCAGGCCTGTTGAGTTTATGGCCAGAGCTCCTTCGTGAATGGTCTCTAAAACAACTTTAAGCTCACGGGATAAGGTGCTTAATCGTTCCATAGTCTCAGATTCAGACAGTTTCACAGAAAGCAAATGGCTCATATGTTTAAGAAAATTCAAGATTGCTTCTTTATTAAACAATAGTTTCTTTCGCTGATCTTTATTCAAGGCTGAAAGGCCAATCACACCGATGGCTTGATCTTTAAATAAAATAGGGCTGCATATTTCTCCCAGTTCACGAGTCATCCCTTTACGAGATGAAGGGTCATAGTTTGGATCTCCTGCCGGGTCGGTTATAACTGAAGCGCTCTGCTGTCGTAAAGTGCGAGCATATAAATAATTACCTTCAACCTTTCCATATTCGAGGACATCCCCAATCCGCTCTTTATAATAGCCGCTCCCGGCAATCACTTTCAGTTCTTCATCAACAATTTCCACTTCAACTCCCAGGGCAGCAGAAATTGCTTCAGCAACATCTTGAACCGTAGATTGAATATCTCTCAAGTTAGCCATAAATAAAACCTCACTAAAAATCGGTATGATCTATCCAACAAACCAAATGAAAATTAAATTGGTTACAGCTCTTTAAGAGCAACAGCAGCGACAAAGTTTCAGGCTATCATATGAATCGACCTTAATAACAATCGTCATTAGCATTTTTCTCAGCAATATACTCTAAAATTTTGATCTGCTACACCCTTTGCCTCAATGGCCAGCACAGACGCTTTATGAGCAAAACCACTGGTCCAATAAAGAGAGCAGCCAGGAAATAACAGTTTATTGTATAAGCATATCTTAAATATGAGAAATTAGCAATAATATTTCTTACACTTGAGAAATTGTGTCGCCTTATTTTTACTAAAAAGAGCGCTAAAAGCTTTAATTTAAAGCATTTCTTTGGCTTGGCACATAAATTGCTAAAGTATATAACACTGACATTAATTTAGCATGTTTAAAACATTAGTAATAAATTGGGGAGGTGAGCTTTAAAGAACGGTGACTTTGCTAGTAAAATAGCTAAAATGAATAAGATCTTTAGCAAGGAGGCATCAAGATGAGTTTAAGTGAAAGTTTGGACTTCTCCAAGAAAGTTCTGGACTTTATATCGAAAAGAGAACTTAATGATGAAGAAATAAAATGGGTAGCAAAAGAAACTTTAGAGGGTTTTAAGGATAACTACAACCCCGGTTTTTTAGAATATCGTAAATCTGTTTCCACTGATTATGCTGCCGTAGAATGGGAAGATAGCGGCACTGGTTTTGTAGACATTTACGGCAATCGTTTTCTTGATTGCCTTGGCGGCT
>PWMM01000104.1 GCA_003558195.1 Syntrophomonadaceae bacterium | reverse complement strand
GTACTGAAGGTTCGTCTCCCCTACTTTAACAATATAGTCTTCAGGGTTAGCCACATCAAGCATGACAATAGCCAGCTTTTTCCCGGGAGAAATGCCATCTTCAATAATGATTTTTTTAATCCAACCTGCTTCCTCGTCAAGATCGGGAAAATGATCAATTAAGCCCAGTGATTTTTGCATTAAAAGTGTAGCATCGCGAACATCAATTGCCCCATCGGCATTAACATCAGCCAACTTTTGCTCAGTTTCATCAAGGGCCTCAAACTCAAGGATATGCCTCATCACCATTACTACATCACGGACATCAATTAACCCGTCCTGGTTAACATCGCCGAAAGCAAATGCCTGCCCGGTCGCATCAAAGTATACTGGCATAACCAGGGCTAAAAGCAACGCTGCTATGATAAAACAGGTTGAGAACTTTATCATATTTATCTTCACCCCGCATTTTTCACTTATATCATGAACGCCTTTTAAACTGGCAAAATACCGGTTCTTTTAGAGGTAATGTATTACCGGCTGAAGTTAACTACCGGAAAACCATTACCCAAACAGGAAGTGCTCTTTAGCCAGTGATAACCCGGCCTTTTAAAATCAGCTTGGACCAGGATCAAGCAAAAGCTAAACCCACCCTGCGTCCGCTGCCCAGACCTTTTACAGGATACCTGAGCAGTTTTTGTTAAGATTACCACGAACTATTTCGGCAAAACTTGCCTAAAACCTTTTTATAGGCAGGGTCTTCAAATAGCAATTATACAGCCCTGGGCCAAACGGATTTAAAACAGGGGGAGATTCGAACTATTATTCCGGAGCTTCGAGGCTAAATTTTAATACTCGCCTGGGCTGTTTTCCTATTATTTTGATTCAGTAAGTTTATCCGGCTGGTTAATCCACTTATTAAACAAAGGATTTATTTTTAAAAAAGGGATAAAGAAAGAACCTCGTTTTACTTGCTCAAAAATAATAATCCCAGTCGCTAATGCAATTCTCGCTTTCCTGTGTTAATCTAATACTGGCAACAGCCACCATTTACAGCTTTAGTTAATCAAACTTAAACAGCCAAAGGGACAGGTTTATATGAAAACAAGAAAAAATACTAATAAGACCCCGAAAACATGGTTATTACTAATGGTTATCTCCACCGCCTACATCGCCGTATTTGCCAATGTCCAGGGCTTTAAAGCTTTACTGCCCCTGGTGCAAGAAGAGTTTATGCTAAACAGAACCCAGGTTGGCCTTTACTCCAGCTTTTACTTTTTAAGTACTGTCTTTATAGCCATTTTCAGTGGTAGGATAGCGGATTACCTGGGCACTAAAAAAGGACTGGTGCTGGGGGTGGGACTGGTATCGATTTTGATCATGCTGCATTCTGTTTCCCCACTGTTCAGTATAATTCTAGTCCTGGCTTTTTTTACCGGTACCGCTTTCAGCATGATTACCCCGGCAGTGAACAAGGGGATCATCGAGTTAACCACTCCGGCTGAAAGAAGTCTTTCCATGGGCATTGTGCATGGCGGCGGAGGCCTGGGGGGAGTACTGGGCGCGGTCATGCTTCCCTTCCTGGGAGAAATATTTGGGTGGCGAACGGCCCTTTTTATGGGCAGTATTTTTGCCCTGCTGATAACCACCTTTATATTTAAATTTTATCATCAACCTTCCTCTCTTGATGCTGAAGATAATGTCAAGCGTAATCTGCCAAGAACTTCCTTAAAAGAAGACCTGTTGAGGCTCTTAAAAAACAGGTATTTGTTAAGTGTCTTTTCCATGGGGATTATTTTTGGAATGAGCATCTCCTCTGTTACCGGTCACTATACCCTGTACCTGACCAGGGACCTTGAAACCACCGCTACTTTTGCCGGGTTGGGCCTGGGGATTTTTCATGTTGGTGGCATTCTCGGCCAGCCCTTCTGGGGCTATTTCAACGAAAGAGCACTAAAAGGCGATCGTAGAAAAGGCCTTTTTCTACTCGGTTTTTTAATTTCTACCCTGGCTCTTTTCTATGGCCTTGTAGTCAGCAGGTTATCTTTTCCGCCCTATGCCCTGGTGTTATTTTCTTTTTTACTGGGCTTCTGCATTTTGGGCGTAATCGCAATCTACTTCACAGCAATTAGCGAGCTGGTATCAAAAGAATATATCGGAGTAGTCACCGGCCTGGCCCTTATATTCCCCCGGGCCAGCACCGTGATTGCCCCGCCGCTATTCGGGCTTATCGCCGATTACAGCGAAGCCTATACAAACAGCTGGATTATTTTAGGGATTACCGCCTTCCTTCTTTCAATTGGCTTTTTTTATTACAGCGGTAAATACCAGTTCCAGAAATCTTTAAATCTTGATCAGGGTTTTGAAGAAAAATAATAGAGCAGGATCGGTTCAGACTTATGAGTAAATGTATATTCATTCTTACATGGTAAAGTTATTAAAGCGGTTTAACAGAAGATTTCTTTTGATTAATGGTAAGGGTAACTCTTTTTTTTGCACAAACAAGCCCTCCAATCAAGCAGGAAGAGGTTCTTTACGGCAATAGTTCGCTTACTAGAAAAAGAAACCCTTTCCACCTTGTTGACAGTTTTATGCAAAAATAGTTATACTTATTGCACTACAGGCAATTAATGAAAAGGATATAAGCAGCCATTATTTTAGTTTACCTGAATGGTTTTTATAAACATCACCCCTTTTTTCTTGATCATTACTGGGGCAGCCTTTATTATATATAGCTTTTATTACTGCACCACTACCCGGGAGCGATTATCTTTAAACCTCTAATCGGTATTACCAGCAACACAGCTAACGACGACAGCATCGGATTAATTACCAGGCAGGGAGCAAAAAAACAAGACTGGCAGCTGCTGGCTGATGATTATATCAAAGCAGTAGAGCTGGCCGGTGGATGCCCGCTCATTATTCCGGTAGTTAAGGAATTATCAAGCATCCAGAGGCTTCTTGACCTGATCGATGGAATAATTTTTTCCGGAGGGATCGATTTAGACCCTCGCAGCTATGGAGAAAACCCGCAGTATGGCCTGGGTCCGGTTGATCCCGAAAGAGACCGCCATGAAATAGAACTGGGCAGAAAGGTGCTCTATGAAATGGATATCCCGGTTTTGGGTATTTGCAGGGGGATACAGCTACTCAACGTAATTACCGGGGGAACTGTATACCAGGATATTAAGCAGCAAAAGAAAGATTCATTTAACCACGCCATGCTTGACTTAGGCCCTAAAGACTACCTGGCTCATGATGTAAAGATAAAACCAGGATCACGCCTGCATTCAATCTTCAAAGAAGATAAAATCAAGGTTAACAGCTTGAACCACCAGGCTGTAAAAACTCCCGGGAAAGGTTTTACGGTAACCATGGAAGCTGAAGACGGGTTAATCGAAGCCACAGAGATGAATGGTGAGCGCTTTGTCGTTGCAGTGCAGTGGCACCCGGAAATGCTGATCGACAAATATGACTATTATCTGAAGATTTTCAAGGCCTTTATTAAGGATTCTTCATCATAAAAAGCCTGGATACCTTTTTTCAGGCATTGCTGGCTGGTATAGAAAAAAAACAGCAGCAAACTAATTAGAAAAGGGGTTGATGGTAACAAAACTTTTGCAAGCAAGGATAGTTTCAAATCAAATTTTTAGGGGGAACTGTTTAAATGACGACTAAGAAAGTATTTTATCTTTTACTGGCCTTAACCCTGGTGTTTTCACTGGGAATGATGGCCGGATGTGACGACCCGGCACCGGAAGAAGAACCCGAACCTGAAGAGGAAGCAGTTGAGGAAGAGGAAGAAGTGGAAGAGGAAGAGGAAGAAGAGGAAGCAGAACCGATTAATATAGATATCGTAGTTGGATTTGCAGCAGGCGGTTCTAATGATCTTTCAGCACGGTACCTGGCTGAAAAATTTGCCGACCACGGCATTACAGCAAATGTTGTTAACATGCCGGGTGGAATGGGAACTGAAGCTGCATATCATGTATCCACCCAGGATCCTGATTCTAACATGTTTATGTGGGCCCATCCTTTGATTATGCTCTTTGAACCGGCAGCCGGCGACAGGGGCTTTACTATTCATGACTTCGATCCCGTGGCCCTGCTGGCCAGCCCCACATTCTGCATCGGTTCAAAAGCTGATGCACCCTGGGAAGATATGGATGACCTGGTGCAGTATATCAAGGATAATCCCGGCGAGGTGACTTTAGGCGGTCAGGGTGAAGGAAACATGATGCACTTTATCGCCGAACTAATCCTCGACCCAGATGAGCTTGATTATACTTATGTAGGACTCGAAGGTGGAGCTGATGTGGCCCTTAACTTAACCGGTGGACACGTTGACCTCGGGCACCTGAGCCTGGCAGCAGCACGGCCGCTTCATGAAGATGGCGACATGACCGTGCTGGTTAATACCCAGATCCTGGTAGAACGAGATCCCCTGATGCCTGACATTCCCAACGTTATTGAATTCGATATCGACGCCCAGGAACCGCACCCGCTCGCCCTCTGGGGCCCCAAAGGCACCGACCCTGCTTTAATCGAAAGAATGTCAGAAGCGATGAGCCAGATTGCCCAAGACCCCGAGCTTATTGCTAATTATGAAGGTGCTGGGATGGTAGCTCACTATCTTGATACAGACGATACCTGGGATTTCTTCATGGATGTTGAAGAAAACATGATCCCGCGTTTTGTGGAATGGCTTGAGGACTACGAAGCAAGATAACAGTCTTTCCGGCCTGAATTACGAACAACAACCAGGGGCAGAAGTAATTCATTCTGCCCCTTTTTTTGTCCAGCTTTAATAGCTTAATAGTTTCTCGGCACAAGAAAGGTCATTAAGCAGGACAAAGTTATTTTTTTAAAGATTTTTTAAGAGCCCTGAAATGGAGCCAATTCGAGAGTAGTTCTAATCAATAGTCCTCTTAACCGATTATTTCGTTCTTGTTCTTGCGTTTTCACTCGATAAAGGAAAGAGAGCACTTTATAAATCCTCATGGCTCCGCTTTACTCTTAATTATTCGCTCTAGCATTAATATAGTGAAGTCACATTTTTAATAACCGGAGCGTTTTGCATTAAACCACAACTATTTATTGACAATAAATTAGGTAAAAAAGCAGGAATAAAAAAACCTTTGGGGTATATAAAAAAGGTAGATTGGACTTGTTTAGAAGGTAATTATCAATGAACAGGTTTTAAGCAGGCTTGAGCGGACCGGTGCAGTCATGGTTCTCTAACAAATTCATATGACTTTATTAAGTGTTAACGTAAGATAGCCCATAAAAGCCCGGGCTTTTCACCAGCCACCTTGATAGCTTCATATGGATTTGTTACAGAGCTTAAACCAGGGTAAAAAACTGCATCGGTAATTAACAGCAGGATTCTGTTAAGTGAGTTTTGTAATGCTACAAAATATGGAGGTGAGGTTATGATCCTCGAGGTGAGTGTTCCTTGATTACTTTTAGGGTTACTTTAAATGTAAAAATAGGGCTTATAGTGATCGTTTTAAGTACAGCGGCTTTTATTTGGACTTATAGTATGCCGCTCAGGTCGATGGAGTTATTTATTCCACGCATATCATTAGGCTTAATGGGGCTAGGTGGCTTTTTAATTATTTTAAAGGATTTTTTAGAACCGGCAGTTAAAATTATGGAGCCGAAAAGAGAACAGGTCCTTCCTTTTCTTGCCGGGGTACCCGCAGCCATGTGGCTTTACGGCTGGTCTTTTAGAAACATCGGTATTCTAACTTCCACATTTTCATTTTTAATGATCTGGTGGATCTGCATCTCAATCAGAGATGCAAAAAGAACAGATTCCATGAAATCTGTTGCCCCAAAAATCTTAAAATTAGCTGTCCTGGCATTTTTAGTTACCGCTTCAGTACAGCTTTTGTTCATTGAACTGCTAAATATGTACATGCCATCAACATTTCTGCCATAAGGGGGTGATAACATGTTTGATATGGAAGCAATGCGAGAAGCATTTTTTACAGTTTTTGCTCTTGATACCGCCCTGTTTATTATGATCGGGGTAATAGTCGGTATTTCAGTAGGAGCTATACCCGGCCTGGCTCACAGCCTGCCGATCGCCCTGGTTCTACCTTTCTCATTTGTTCTGCCCATCCATCAAACCATGGGACTATTAATCGGCACTTATAAAGGCGGGACATACGGCGGATCAATCACGGCGATCAGCTTTGGTACGCCCGGTACTTCAGGCGCGGCTGCAACAGTTGCCGATGGATATGCCCTCACCAAGATGGGCAAAGGAAAAAAAGCTTTACAGATGGGACTTTATGCTTCAATTACCGGAGACACTTTAAGTGACCTGGCCTTAATTTTCCTGGTCGTGCCTATCGGCATGATGGCTCCACGCTTTGGCCCGGCAGAATTATCCGCCCTTTATTTTCTTGCCTTATCACTGGTAATCGTATTTTCAACGGAAAACCCGGGCAAAGGGATCCTGTCAGCCGGAGTCGGCTTTTTTCTGGCCATCATCGGTAGAGATATCCTTACAGGTGGCCTCCGCTTTACTTTTGGGGTGCGCTACCTGGAAGCTGGTTTTCCCCTCGTTCCCCTGCTGATTGGCTTTTTTGCTGTTCCTGAAATAATTAAACAGATTAAAAAAATTATAACCGAGCCTGATGATTCAGGTGTTGTGGGAGAAGCAGCCGAAAAGCTGCTGAATTTAAAAGAAGAAGGTTTGACTTTGAAGGAGTTTTTGTCCTCATGGCGAGGCCTGGGGTTGGGAACACTGATTGGAACATTTTTGGGAGCTTTACCAGGGCCGGGGGCAACACTTTGCTCATATACCGCCTACAGTGTTACGAGCCAGTTTAGCAAAGATGTTAATTATGGTAAAGGAGCCCTTGAAGGAGTGGCAACAGCTGAAGCCGCCAACAACGCCACCTGTGGAGCAACTTTTATCCCCCTTTTGACCTTTGGGATTCCTGGCAGTTCTATCGCCGCCCTGTTAATGGCTGCCCTGATCATGGAAGGAGTACCTGTAGGGCCAAGAGTTGTAGTCGATCACACTGTTGTCGTTTATACCCTGTTCCTGTTATTACTTTTAGCCAATCCTTTTAACCTGCTTTTTGGAAGATTGCTCATTCCGGTCTATTCCAAACTCACGAGAATACCGGCAGCAATATTATGGCCGGTTATCGCCATCGTACTGGTAATCGGGACTTACGCCCTGAATAATAGACCTTTTGATATCGTAATTTGCCTTATTGCCGGTTTAATTGGTTACTTTTTCAAATGGTTTAAACTACCTGACGGTCCCCTGGTCCTCTCTTTTTTAGTAACACCGCTATTTGAAGCCAACTTCAGGCAGGCTATAACCATTTCAAGAGGTGACTATACCTACTTTTTCACCAGCGGCATTTCGCAAGTTCTCTGGATTGTTACTATCTTAACCATTTTCTTTTTCGTGCGTAAAAGAAGAAAAACTGATGCAAGAATAAGCGGCGATTGAAAGGTTGCCGCCACAATTTCAGCTTTCTTTGTTATCCAGGAGCTAAATAATGGCTCCTGGATAACAAAAGCTGTCACAAGCAACTAAAAGTCCTTACATAAAACTACTACCAATCAATCAGCAAAAGCCCCTTTCACCAACTCAAAAGTGCAAAATCTCAGCCTGAGTAATTGTAATTTTAATACACTCTATTTCGATAATCAGAATATTGTTTAATATTGCGTGAACATTGAAACATTAATTTTTTAAAACTATTTAACAGGACTTTTTAATAATTAAAAGAAAGGTACTTATAAGTGTATATTTATAATGATTGTAGCGTTTCTGAATATAGACTTTGCCATGGAGGTGGTATTAGGAAAAGGGAAGTTCATTTATAAACCTTGGTACTATTATTTTAAAGGGGGATTTTTTAAGTGAATCACAGGAAACTGTTAACCTTATGTTTTGCTATTTTTTTCATGGTAGCCCTGGTTGCCATGGTCGGTTGTGAAGAACCGGAAGAGGAAGTTGTTGAAGAAGAACCGGAAGAAGCCGTTGAAGAAGAACCAGAGGAAGAAGTTGCTGAGGAAGAACCCGAAGAAGATATAAGCATTGACATCATCGTTGGTTTTGGCGCTGGTGGATCAAATGACCTGACTGCCCGGTACCTGGCAGACTATCTCGCAGATCAAGGCATTATAGCCAGCGTTGTTAATATGCCAGGCGGTATGAGCACAGAAGCTGCTTATCATGTCGCCGGACAGGACCCTGATGCAAACATGTTCTTCTGGGGTCATACCGGACCACTGCTGTTTGAACCCGCCGCGGGAGACAGGGGATACACCATAGATGATTTTGAACCGGTTGCAGTACTGGCAGCTCCCGCATTTTGTATTGGAGCACGCCCGGGCGCACCATGGGGCGATGATTTTGAAGCTTTGATAGAATACATTGAGGAAAATCCAGGTGAGGTAACCTTTGGCGGACAGGGAGAAGGAAATGTCAGGCATTATGCAGTTGAGCAGATCCTTCCGCCTG
>PWMM01000002.1 GCA_003558195.1 Syntrophomonadaceae bacterium | reverse complement strand
TCAACAGGAGAACTACCATAATTGTGGTAAGTGATACCAGGACTATTGCCCTTGATTATGCTATGGATGAACTGAGGAGGCTTAATGATCGGGTTGGTAGAATAATATGGTTGAACCCTCTTCCACGGGAACAATGGAATGAGCATCGATCAGTCCGGGAGTTCTCTGTATTAACAGATATGTGGCCCTGTAATACTATAGCCCAGTTGGATGAGGTTTTACAAGGGCGTTTTTAAAAAGTAAATGATTTGATCAGAGCCCAATTTATTCTTTTAACATTACTTTATACCCATCAAAATTGCTTTAAAGAATGGCAGGGATTTTTATCTGGATCATGACTTAAATATCTTTTAAGAAGTTAAGTTATAACTGCAGAGAACTGGTGAATCCAGTACAGTTTATTTAGTAGGATAACTCATTGATCTATGCAGTAAATAATTGTTGAGAGAGGAGTAAGATATTATGACTATGCGTGTAGCAGTAGCTGGTAAAGGAGGAACAGGAAAAACTACTTTAGCGGCTTTACTGGTTCGTTACCTCATGAGAGAAAAAATGGGTAAAGATATCCTTACCGTTGATGCCGATGCTAATGCCAATTTGAATGAAGCACTGGGTCTTGAAGTGAATGAAACGGTCAGTTCGATCCTTGAGGATACCAAAGATCCGAAAGCTGTCCCCAGCGGGATGACAAAAGACGTTTTTGTTGAATATCGCCTGAGTAGAGCAATGGTGGAAGAAAAAGCATTCGATCTTTTGGTAATGGGGAACCCGGAAGGACCGGGCTGTTATTGTTATCCCAATGATCTATTAAAAAAATACCTGGAAACATTAAGCAAAAATTATGATTATATGGTTATTGATAACGAAGCGGGCCTTGAACATCTTAGCCGCCGGCTGTTGCCTATGGTTGATTTACTGCTTGTTACCAGCGATGCAACAGCCAGGGGTATCCGTTCCGCCAAAAGAGTTAGAGAGATAGTGGAGAAAGTTAAACTAGATGTGACAAAGATGGGCCTGGTTATCAGTCGAAGCAGGGACGGAGAAACTCAGACCCTTGATCAGGAGATTAAAAAAAGCGAGCTTCAACTTTTAGGGGAAATCGGTTATGACCCTATGGTTGCTGAATATGACTTAAATGGGCAGCCTCTTCTAAATTTGCCAGATGATTCTAGGGCTGTGCAAGATTCTATCAAGTTGTTTCAAAGTGTTTCTTTTTAACTTTATACAGTCTGGTTCGAGAGTTAGTCGATTAAAGATGCAGGTATCATAAAAAGCCGGTAAGAAAGGAGGATAGTATATGAATTTAGAAAGCCTGGATATCCAAAAGATCCTGGCAGTATTACCGCACCGCTATCCCTTCTTGCTCGTAGATCGTTTAACAGAGCTTGTTCCGGGTGAAAAAGCTTCTGGTTTCAAAAATGTTTCAGCAAATGAACCTTTTTTTCAAGGTCATTTTCCAGATGTTCCGGTAATGCCCGGTGTGTTAATAATTGAAGCGTTAGCCCAGCTTGGGGCAGTAGTTGTTCTAAGCATGGATAACAATAAAGGCAAACTGGCTGTTTTTAGCGCTGTAAAGAATTTCCGCTTTAAGCAGGTGGTTAAGCCTGGTGATCAGTTGCAATTGCGTGTTGTAATGACTGGGATGCGGCAGAATATCGGAAAAGGTGATGCTGAAGCTTTTGTAGATGATAAAAAAGTTGCCTCCGGTGAGCTCTGGTTTGCCCTTGTTGATCGTGACCAGGTGTGATTACAAAATTGACTTTTAAAGGTCATTACTGTATTATAGTATTATAATATTATATATAACTCTTATCGAGAGCGGAGGAGGGACAGCCCCGATGAATCCCGGCAACCGGTTCAATTGTTCACGGTGCTAATTGCTGCGGGGATAACCCGGGAGATGAGAGGTGCCAAAAAGGCCTCTTGAGGATAGAGGCTTTTTTTGTTGAAGGGTTTTACATTATCAGCTTGGATTGGTGGTGAAGTAGACTTAACCTGTATACCAGAAATGATGTAACGCAATTTGATTAATGTCAGGCGCATGAATGGTATGCTGTATAGTCAAAGCTTGGGATTACCCAAAAATAAAACCCATTATTTTTAATTATATCTGGCATTAGTTTAAAAGCTAAAATAAACTTTCATATAAAGCTAAGGAGGAGAAAAATAGTGCATCAATGTGATTACCTGTTTTCATCTGAATCAGTAACCGAGGGGCATCCAGATAAACTGGCGGACCAGATTTCTGATACTATCCTTGATGCCATAATGGAGCAAGACCCCATGGGCAGGGTTGCTGCAGAAACTATGGTTACTACTGGATTGGTTTTAGTTTGCGGAGAAATAACCACTGAATGTTATGTTGATATACCGAAATTAGTGAGGGATAAAGTCCTCGATATCGGTTATACAAGAGCAAAATTCGGGTTTGATGGAGAAACATGCGCCGTTCTGACTTCTATTGACGAACAGTCACCTGATATATCGCAAGGTGTGAATGAAGCATTTGAGGTAAGGGGCAAGCAGCAAGGAGATGATTATGATCGAATTGGTGCCGGGGATCAAGGGATTATGTTCGGCTATGCCTGTGAAGAGACCCCTGAACTTATGCCTATGCCTATCGCTCTTGCTCATAAAATGGCACAGCGATTAACTGATGTTCGCAAAGAAGGGTTAGTTGATTATTTGCGGCCAGATGGTAAAACCCAGGTAACGGTTGTTTATGAAAATGGTAAACCTGTACGCCTTGATAATGTTATAGTTTCTGCTCAACATAGTGAAGAGGTTTCTTTGGAACAAATTGAAAAAGATTTGGTAGAGCTTGTTGTAAGGGAGATTGCTCCTAAAGAGCTGATAGTTCCTGAAACGCGCTTTTTTATAAACCCCACTGGCCGTTTTGTGATTGGCGGCCCTCAAGGCGATGCCGGATTAACCGGCAGGAAAATCATAGTTGACACATACGGTGGATATGCTGCTCATGGGGGAGGAGCATTTTCCGGTAAGGATCCCACGAAAGTTGATCGTTCGGCTTCTTATGCAGCTCGATATGTGGCTAAGAACATTGTAGCAGCAGGTCTGGCTACCAGATGTCAGTTGCAAATTGCTTATGCAATTGGGGTAGCCCATCCTGTTTCCATGATGATTGAAACTTATGGTACAGAAAAGGTTCCTGTCAAGAATATCACTGAGGCTGTGAAGAAACATTTTGATTTAAGGCCTGCCGCCATCATAGATCAATTACAGCTACGGCGCCCGATTTACAGTCAGCTGGCATCTTATGGCCATTTTGGCCGACCTGAACTGGATTTAACCTGGGAGCGTCTTGATAAAGTCGAGCAGCTTAAGGAAGTGCTTTAATCTTGAACTTGAGTTAAAGGGAAGTATTTGATAGATTATAGCTAAAAGGCTGTTTATCACCACAGGATTCTGAAGAACAGTTGATAAATAAGGGTGATTTCTCTGCCCTCTTCCCTACAGGGAGAGGGCAGAGATGCAATATTGAAATAACCCGAAGATTTATGATGCAGGAGGTTGCCAACTGGAACAAATCGAAGGAACCCTTGAAAAAATTAGATTCTATAGTAACGAGAGTTCGTACCTGGTTGGTGTTTTACGCTGCCGTGATAGCAAACTGGTTACCATAGTGGGTAGCTTTCCTTCCATGCAGGAAGGAGAAAGTTTGCTTGTTAAAGGCCAGTGGCAGGTTCATCCCCGGTATGGACAGCAGCTTTCTGTTGAGCACTGGGAACGCCTGTTGCCGGCAACTGAAGCTGGGCTGAAAAGTTACTTGTCTTCAGGATTAATTAAGGGAATCGGACCGGTTACTGCAAATAAAATTGTCGAACACTATGGATTAGATACTCTTGATATCTTAGAAAATGAGCCTGAAAGATTGCAGGAAGTAGAGGGTATTGGCGCAAGAAAGACTGCTGATATTATCGATAGTTACCGTAAGTACAAAGATGTGCAAAATGTATTAATATTCTTGCAGGGATACGGTATAGGAATTAACCAGGCTATGCGGCTTTACCGGCGGTATGGCTCCCATACCATCGAGCAGGTCAAAGAAAACCCCTATCGTATGGCTGAAGATATTTTCGGGGTTGGTTTTAAAACTGCAGATAAGATTGCCCTTAAGCTAGGGATTCCTGAAGATGCACCGGAGAGGATCCAGGCTTCATTTGCTTATAACCTTAACCGGGCATCGGAACAAGGGCATGTTTATTTGCCCAAAAAAGAATTATTTGAAAGAGCCAATGATCTCTTAAAAGATTCTGAAAAAGCTCTTTCCGAGGAGTACCTGGAGCAGCAACTGCAGGATATGGTTTTTAAAAAAATTATATATAGTGAACCCTTAGCAGAAGACGAAGCAATTTATTATGCACCTTTTTACCAGGCAGAGAAAAACTCTGCGGCTTTAATTAATAAATTAAGTAAGGAAGCCAGGTCTTATTCACCCCTGGAAACCAGCCAGGCACTTGGGGCTGTTAGCCATGATAACCCCCATTTAACAGATGAACAGTTACAGGTTTTAGATCTGGCAATGCAAAATGGAGTGCTAATTGTTACTGGTGGTCCCGGTACCGGGAAAACGACGACCATTAAAGCCCTGCTTTCGATATATAGAAAATTGAGGCAGAAGGTATTGCTGGCAGCTCCTACAGGTAGAGCGGCTAAAAGGGTTACGGAAGCTACTGGTCAGGAAGCTTTTACTATACACCGTATGCTGGAATACAGTTTTACTGATGGAGAAGGATTTAGTTTTAAACGAAATGCGGATAACCCTATTGAAGCCAGGGTGATCATTATTGACGAAGCCTCAATGGTTGATCTTTTGCTAATGTACAATCTTCTAAAAGCCATGCCAGTCGGCAGCCGTTTGATTATGGTAGGGGATGTCGATCAACTTCCCGCTGTTGGAGCGGGAAACGTGCTGCGTGATTTAATAAATTCCAAAGTGATCCAGTGTTATCGCCTGGGGTATATATTCCGACAGGCTCGGGAGAGTATGATTGTAGTGAATGCTCACAGGGTGAACCAAGGGGATATGCCTTATTTAAATGTAAAAAAGAAAGATTTCTTTTTTATGCATGAAGAAGACGCCGAAAAGGCCGCTGAACTGGTTGTCCAGTTATGCCGAGAGCGTTTGCCCAATTATGGCCCTTATGATCCCCTGCTGGATCTCCAGGTGCTTACACCAATGCGTAAAACAGCTGCCGGCGTTGATAGGCTTAATCTATTGCTGCAAGAAGCGCTTAATCCTCCGGGCAGGGACAAGTTAGAAATAACAGCCAGGGGGATTATATTTCGCCTTGGTGATAAAATAATGCAAATCCGCAATAATTATCAGAAAGAAGTTTATAATGGCGATATCGGGCTGGTAACCGCCATTGACAAGGAAACTGCTGAAATGGTTGTTACTTTTCGTGACGTGTTGATGGATAGACCTGTGATCTATGATTTCTCTGAGCTTGATGAACTGGTTCTTTCTTATGCTGTGTCTATTCATAAAAGCCAGGGTAGCGAATATCCTGTCATTGTTATGCCAATATTAACTCAGCATTATATGTTGCTGCAAAGAAATTTACTGTATACAGGAATAACAAGGGCTAAAAAATTGGCTGTCCTGGTCGGCAGCAAAAAAGCCATGGCTATTGCTGTCCGGAATAACAGGGCAGAAGAGCGACATACTTATTTAAGCGCGCGCCTGAAAGAAGAGACAATTCAAATTTAAGCAGTGCTAGAGACTTTTATCCAGGGGATCATATTGAGGACAGAGGGCTGAAAAGTGAACCGCCTTAATCAGATCAATCCAGAAACTAATAATTCCGGACAAGGTATTATAAGAAAGCCTAAAAGTTGGTTTCAAAGCTTTCTTTATCAGCTATTTCCAGATCGTTGTCTGTTTTGTAGGGCGATTATCCCTATTTCCAGCTTAAAGCCTTTGTGTACAACCTGTCAAAAATATTATTCCACAGGTGGAAGAATTTGTCCGGCTTGTGAAGGTTTTTTCCGTAACGAGCCACCTTGTAATTGCCATAACAAGAGCATTTCTTTAGAAGGGCTATTGTTTGCAGCATTGTATGATCAGCGTTGGCGTAAATTAATCCATGATTTTAAATATAAAAACCGCCGGGCAGTTGCCGATCCCCTTGCTACCTGGTTAGCTTTTGAAATACTCAATAACAGTTACTGTCAACCGGATTTAATTGTCCCCCTTCCCCTCCATCCTGACCGGGAGAGAGAAAGAGGCTATAACCAGGCAGAATTACTAGGCTGCCGCTTGGCAAAGCTGTTAAAAGTGTCCTGTAAAAGTGATCTGTTGTTTAAAACAAAACATACCCTGTCTCAAACTGCGATTTCCCGTCATGAAAGGCGACGGAATGTGCGCGGAGCTTTTACATGTCATCCTGAAAAACTTCATGGCTCCACTATTCTTTTAGTAGATGATGTTTATTCAACTGGCGCGACTATGAAAGAAGCTGCTTTTATTCTTAAGAATGAAACAGGAGCAAGGGTTTTGGGGGCCGTCATTGCCTATAATCCCAATATCAGAGTCATGCAGAGGTCTGGTTTTTATGGCGGCCTGGAGAAATGGTAGGATTATATCATAATTTTCGCGGAAGGATTTTTCACTGGACTGGGGAATACTTTATGTAGTAATATAGAAGCCTATATTAAACAGGAGGTCGATAGTAATGAAAATAAATGTACGTGGAAAAAATATCGACGCCACAAATTCGCTGGTTGACTATGCCTATAAAAAGTTAGGTAAATTGGACAAGCACTTTGATCAGAATACTGATGTCCAGGTAGTAATGAGCGTAATTCGTGAAGATCATATTGTAGAGGTTACTGTTAACTTGAATGGCATGATTTTGCGAGGTGAAGAATCCACCGGGGATATGTATGCTTCTATAGACCAGGTTGTCGATAAACTGGAACGACAAGTGAAAAAATATAAAACTCGGATCAAAAAGCAGAGCAGGCAAAAAGGATTTCGCTCTATTAATGAACAACAGGTTGCCCTTGAAGCTGAAGAAAGAGCCGAAGAAGATAGACCAAGGGTAGTTAGAACCAAGCGATTTCCACTGAAACCGATGACGGTTGAAGAAGCGATCCTGCAAATGGATCTGCTAGGCCATAGTTTTTTCGTTTTTGCTAATGCGGACACAAATGCAACGAATGTTATTTATTGCCGTAAGGATGGAAATTACGGATTAATTGAACCAGAGTAAAGCATCAATTATAAGCAGGAATCGATTAGCTGAACACTTGCAGGAAGAGAGAGTAAATCCAGTAGTATGGGCCAAGGCATTAGTGCTTTAGTGTTTGAAGGTTCCCATCCCAAAAGCTGGGTTGAGGAAATGATGGTTAAAGTTCGTCAGGCTGCATTGCTTGACAACCTGGAAAAGATTCAGCAGGTACCTCATTTTGAAGCAGTTTATTTGCATACTAACAGGCCGGAGCTGGTAAGCCCTGCTGAAGAGTTGGGTGCCAAGGTAATTCTTAATAAAAAGAATATAGAAGAGTTTCATTTTGGTCGAGAATTGCAGGACGCGATTCAACAACATGAGCTTAAACGAGTTGTTTGTTTAAATGGGGCCGGATCTCCTCTAATTACAGTGGAAGAGCTGAATATGATTTGCCATAAACTGCTCAGCCGGGAGCAGTTTGTTTATACTAATAACACTCAATCTGTAGATATTATCGCTTTTACTGTCCCTGATAATATTAACCAGGTTGAGCTTCCGGCTAAAGATAACAGCCTGGCCATGACCCTGCGTGATCAACTTAATTTGAAAATGGAGCTTATGCCTCATACTCTGGGCCTGCTCTTTGATATTGATACGCCCTCTGATTTAATTGTATTGAAAGAAGGGCCTTTTGCCGGCTCCCGGACCAGGAAAGCCCTGGAAAGCATGCCTTTAGATGGCAGTAAGCTGGCGGCTGCCAAATTAATACTTAAAGAAGAATACGAAGATATTGCTATTATTGGCAGGGTTGGGGCACCGGTGATTGAGCGCCTTAATAGATTACTTAAACTGCGCTTACGTGTTTTTTCAGAAGAGCGGGGCATGAAATCGCTGGGCCGGATTGAAGCAAAAGAAGTGATATCTTTGCTGGGTTTGCTGATGGATCATGCCGGTTTGGAGCATTTTTTTCAATATCTTGCCCAGGTAGCCCGCTGTGTATTTATTGATAGCAGGGTTTTAATGTACCACTACCAGTATGGATTTTCAGATCGTGAGCGGTTTTTGTCTGACCTTGGTAAATGGGACGATCTGGAAAATCCCTGGCTAAGAGAATTCACTAAATTAGCAGTTACATGTCCAGTACCGGTTATTTTGGGAGGCCATTCCCTGGTTTCAGGCAGTCTCTGGGCCCTGGTCTCTGAACTTGCCCCTGATGATGGCTGAACTGATCATTTTAAACTGGAGTATTAAGCCTGCCCGAACTTGTTGCGCAGGCTTTAATTATGTTAGAATTGGATAACAATGGTTA
>PWMM01000279.1 GCA_003558195.1 Syntrophomonadaceae bacterium | reverse complement strand
TCAGTGAAGCTTCTGCCCGTTTAAATTATCTCTGCAAAACCCGGGGCATCGGCCTTTTAGTAGGCGAGCCCGGGGCGGGAAAAACTTATGCTTTAAAAACTTTTAGTGAACAGCTAAAACCATTCGCCTTACCGCCCAGGAAACCGGGATGTGAGGTGATTCATTGTGAACGCATTAGAAAACCACATGGACAAACGAAATTGTTTGGATATGCTAGCCTATTTGCTCTGTGATAAAAATTTAGCACATGAGCTGGGCGCTAATTGTATCAAGCGTAATGTTAAGCTTTACAAATAAATCTTAGAAGACCTAAAAAAACAGGCTGAACAGTGGCAGGTTGAACCTCAGGAGGAGTTTGACTATGGGGTCATCTCTATTAAGTGCCAGGAGATGGCCTCCTTATTTTTCTTGGAAAAAAGATTACTAACTCTTATTATTCCCTCCTCGTCCTCGCCGGCTTAGAGGGTATTATTCAAACTGGTGATGGCAAGGCCTTCTTATTTGCCGAACTCTGTGTTTTATTATGCCGAAAACACATAAATTTTCAATAATTAAACAAGTTATACTCTAATAGACTAAATCGCGTTTGAATGAAATAGATGTAGAATTTTACGAATAGTTTCTGTTATAATAGAAAAAAGCTTAATGCTTCTATTAAGGGGGGGTATTATGTACCTGCTGCTGGTTGATCATAATTTTATAAACTCATCTGAGTTACAGGAGATCATTAGCCAAGCTCCTGTAGAGAGGGAAATAGTAAATTGCTATTCCCAGGAAACCCTGTTAAAGATTGCTGGTAAAATATCCCCTGATCTAATTATAATAGACTTTGATCTGCTCAAAGGAGATCAACCCTCATTTTTTAAAACTTTATATGGGAAAAAGATGGCCGCCCATGTCATGGTTTTAATAAACCCAGGTCATTACGAAGAACTCTATTCAGCCATTGAACTGGGTTTTATAGATGACTTTATGGTGAAGCCATTTCAGATTCAGGAGTTTTTGGCCAGGGTTAAGCTTGCTACCTTGAGAGAAAAGCAAACTGGGGAAAAAGAAGAATTACCTCTTTGGCTTGAAGGACAAGAAAGGAAAGAATCTAAAAGAACAACTCAAGAAGAGCCAGGAGAATCACTGTATCTCACACCAGAGGTCGATTTAGAAAGTAAAATGCTTGATGAGACTATTGATAAAGAGGTTAATTCTTTAGAATCCGGCTTTGATTATGAGAATGTCGACAGGTTCCAGGACTCAGGTTTAACCGGAAAAGATTATATTAAAACTGATGAAAGCGATTTGGAAGAACAGGCAGACTGGAAAAGTGTTTTTGAAAAAGAGCCCGGTAAGCTTTTTGATGAACCAGTAATAGGAGAAGAAGATCCTCAGGCTTCAGTTTTTTTTGAAGATAAACCCATACAAGATGAAATAAAAACTAAAGAGGATCAAGATCAGGAAGATTTACTAACCTTATTTGATGATGTGGATAGTATTTTTAATAGCAAACCCGGTCCGGAAGATGAAATAATTACACCAGACCGGGGAACCGGTATTTTTGAGAAAGCGGAGCTAGAAACTGAACATCTGGAAACAACCGAAGAACTAAAGCAGTCCGGTTTTGAGTCACTAAGTGATTTTGAATTAGAGCCTGGCATGGCAAGTCCTACTGATGCTCTCTTTAATGAACCCACAAAACCTGATCATTCGGAGCCTACTGCACCATTGCCGAAAGAGAATCAGCTCTTTGATGATCTTTTTGAAGGTGATCGCATTGAGGGCTTAAAAGAAGAACCGGAAAAAAGTTTTTTTGATAGTGACTACGGCTTTGATAGTCAAAGTTCTTTTGAGGATAATGATTTTATGGATTTGCCTTCAGGGTTAGACGACGAGGCCTTGTTTTCCCCTGAAACTGAGGACAAAGCAGAAAAAGACTTCTCCAAACAGGACCCTGGGGTAACTGCGGAAGAGATCCGCAAACATTCTGCTTTACCAGGTAAATCTGCACATGATTATTTATTTGGTGAAGATGGTGATAAAGAGCCAGACCCTGATTTGCCGGATTGGATTGATGAGCAGTTCGAGTACGACTGGAGAAGGGACCTGGAAAAAAAAGAAGAGATGAGAGAAGAGTTTAGAGAACAAGATCAAGAGGATCTTTACCAGGAGCGTGATCTTTCACGCAGGAAAAGAAAATCCAGAAGCTCACATAAAAGATTTTTCTATGTATTTGGTAATATTCTGTTTGTGTTCTTGTTATTATTTATGGCCGGACTATCCTTTTTGTTAATTCAAAGCAGAATTGCCGGTGGAGTCCCGCAGGTAGCCGGTTACCAGATGTATATAGTCTTAAGCGGAAGTATGAACCCTGAATTTGATACCGGCAGCCTGGCCTTTGTTCGTGATATCGAACCCTTAGAGCTTATAGAGGGGGATATTATTACTTTTGAAAGTCCTAACAACCTATCTTCACTAACCACTCACCGTATTGTTGAAATTAAACGCGAAGATGGGTTAAAATTTATAACCCGCGGTGACGCCAATAATGTAAATGATCCCAGCCCGGTCCCAGCAGAAAATGTAGTCGGTATTGTAACAGGGACAGTTCCATACGTGGGTTATGTATTAAATTTTGCTCAAACCACTCAAGGGTTGGTTTTACTGATCTTTATTCCCGGTATACTAATAATCCTTTTCGAACTAAGTAAAATTGTGCGCTATTTATCGCAGGGTGAAAGACGCAGTAGAAGAAATAGAGATAGTGACTATAAGCCTCAGGTTGAAGGCAAAAGGTGATAAAAAGCTTTTGGAGTAAAAGGGCCTCAGCAATTACTAAGCTGCGGGGTTTTATTATATATAAATAAACCGCGTAAGGGTAGTTCTAGAAGAGTTTTAGATCTGCTTAACCTATTGCTAAAGCAAGACTGCCTAGAATATGATTTCTGCTTGTTTTTGAACCAGTTAACTAAAATCACTAGATGGTTAGGCCGTTAGATTTAGCAAACTTATGGTGATTGTTAATCGATATTATATTTATAGGAGATAAATAATATGTCTTTATCTTTTTATTTAGTTGATGTATTTGCAGAAACAAAATATGCCGGCAACCAGCTGGCAGTGATTAGAAACGCTTCAGAATTGAGTGACACTGAGATGCAAAGCCTGGCCCGGGAAATGAATTATTCAGAGACTACTTTCATTATGTCAGACTTTGAAAAAGATGGCGGGTATGATGTGCGCATTTTTTCACTCGATGAAGAGCTACCCTTTGCCGGACATCCAACCTTGGGCACGGCTTTTATCATTCAGCAGGAATTAATTAAAAAACCGCTGGATACCGTAGTGTTGAATTTAAAAGTCGGCCTTATTCCCGTCAGTTTTAGTTATGAACAGGGTTTGCCTGGGGAGTTATGGATGAGGCAGATCGAACCAGTTTTTGGAACAGAGCTTAAGAAAAATGCAGTGGCAGCCGTATTGAGCCTCGACCCGGCTTTAATTGATCAAAGCTTTCCGGTAGAAGAAGTATCGACCGGATTGCCTTTTATCATTGTACCCCTGGTTAGTTTAGAAGCAGTCCGCTCTTGCCGGCTGGACAGTAAGCTCTACGAGGAGCTAATTAAAAATATTGAAGCCAAATCAATCCTGGTTTTTTGTCCAGAGGCCTACAATAATGACAACAATGTTAACGCCCGCGTGTTCGATCTTTATCACGGTATTGCTGAAGATCCAGCTACCGGTAGCGCCAATGGCTGCCTGGCAGCTTACCTGGTAAAGAACCGTTATTACGGAAAAAAAGAGATTTCCATAAGAGTGGAACAGGGGTACGAAATAGGGCGCCCCTCTTTGCTTTTGCTCGAGGCAAAAGAAAATGAAAAAGGCGCCATTATCATAAATGTTGGAGGCCGGGTCTTCATGGTCGGAAAAGGCGAGCTTTGCTAACCTTAGTTTTCTAAAGCCTTTTAGCGACCAGTTCGCTAACCTCAAGGGTGCTGTAGCCCATTTCACCGGCATTAAGTGATTTTAAATCGTTGCTGCAAACATGAGCCACTGCTTCCTCGATATGGGCTGCTGCTTGATCTTGCCCCAGGTAATCAAGCATCATTGCTCCGGCACAGATAGAAGCCATGGGGTTTATGATCCCTTGACCGGTATATTTAGGAGCAGAGCCTCCGATCGGCTCGAACATGGAAACCCTGCTGGGATGAAGGTTTCCTCCGGCGGCAATGCCCATTCCACCCTGGATCATAGCACCCAGATCGGTAATGATATCGCCGAACATATTATCGGTGACAATCACATCGAACCACTCCGGGTTTTTTACCATCCACATGGAGATTGCATCAACATGGGCATAATCGCGCTCTATTTCAGGATAAGCGGGACCAATCTCATTAAAAACGCGGTCCCACAGGTCAAAGGCGTATGTAAGGACGTTAGTTTTACCGCAGAGGGTCAGCTTTTTACGTTTGCGCTTAGCCCGGCAATAGTCAAAAGCATATTTCAAGCAGCGCTCAACCCCGAACCGGGTATTAATCGATTCCTGAACGGCGATCTCATGCTTAGTTCCTTTCCTCAGGAAACCACCTGCTCCGGCATAAAGTCCCTCGGTGTTTTCACGAACTACCACAAAATCAATATCCTCCGGGCCTTTATCTTTAATGGGAGTAAAAACTCCGGGGTATAGTTTAACCGGCCTTAAGTTAATATATAGATCGAGTTCAAAACGCAACCGGAGTAAAAGACCCTTTTCTAAAATGCCCGGCTTTACATCAGGATGACCGATAGCTCCTAAATAAATGGCATCAAAGGTTTTTAACTCTTCTATTACGCTATCAGGTAAAATCTCTTTAGTGCGCTTATACCTGTCCCCGCCTAAGTCATAAGATTCTGTCTCCAGCTTGAAACCAAACTTATCCTGGGCGGCCTGGAGAACTTTTAGCCCGGCTTCGACCTGTTCTGCGCCGGTTCCATCTCCGGGAATTACTGCTATTTTGTACAATATTTATTCCTCCTTAGCTGATAATGTTGAGCTTTTGTCAAGAGCCTGGTAAAAAGTTTTAACTTTGATTGTATTATCATACCTTATTTCAAGCCGGGATAAAAGAGTTTTGAAATTAAAAGCGCTGCAGCACTATAAAATCAGATCGAGGTATGGTAAAGTTATAGGCACACTGGCATCTGTAAAATAGAGTTGTGATAACTTGTATATAAGAGTGGGAGCTGGTTAGTTGCTCAGGGTCTTAAAACCAGATCAATATTTAAATGATATTTTTGAATTAGATCTAGAATATTTACAGTCGCTTGGCATCAAGGGTATTATCAGCGATATGGACAACACAATTGTTCCCTGGAACGATCGTAATCTCAATCCCCGCCTTGCTAACTGGTTCGCCTTGCTAAAAAAGAAGGGCTTTAAGCTATTTATCATATCCAACAACAGTAAAGACAGCGGCGGAAAACTGGCCTCCGAACTAGATATCCCCGCTATCTTTTATGCTGTAAAGCCGAGAAGAAAGGCTTTTCGAAAAGCCTTAAATCATATGCAGCTTTCCTCCAAGGAGGTAGCAGTAATCGGTGATCAAATTTTTACCGATGTTCTTGGAGGCAACCGCCTGGGTTTATATACAATCCTGGTAACGCCGCTATCTGAAAAAGAGTTTATATGGACTAAATTAATGCGTAAACTTGAAAGAATAGTTGTCAAACATTAATTTAATAATAAACCCAGATTTATAAGCCCTAAATTAGACAATGATACCGAAAAGCATGTCGGTAAAAGCTCTCTAGAAATGTTTTGCCTGAGGCAAAAGATCTTAATAATATAAAGGATTAGATGCTCTATATATTAATGATTGTTTTAAACAATTTGATATCACTTCGCATCATCTAAAATAAAAATGGTATAATAAATAAATAGCACTAGATTACACATAAATTGAATAATATCTCGATAATATAACAAAATGTGGTAAAATTAATGTTTACAGGAACTTATTCTGGCTTCACGCCTAGTGAGCAACCCTTTTGAAAGAAAGGGGGGCGCAAAGCCATGGATCTATAGCCCGTTAAGGGTATGATCGCCAGGCTGCTGACGCAGGTGTTTTTTTTACTACCAGTTCCAGGTGCTGTTTCGTAGCGATTATAATGGCAATCAGAAAAGCTTTTATAGTTATGTAGACACTCGAAAGGTAACTGGGAATTTTGTTGAAAAAGGGATTTGAGCTTCAGCCGAATTAATTGAGGATTTATACCATAAGGATTTATCACTTTCTTTGAAAAAGGCATAGAGTTAATAGAAAGTGGAGTAAAAAAGGGCACACCAAATAAGCCTTTTTAGGGCTTGAAAGCAAAAGGGTCCGAAGCAGTTTATGCTACTGATGTATTAAGCAGATTTGAGAACTTAAACCCCTTATGCTTAACCCAGGCAACGAGGTGCATATTCACCTTTACAAAAGTAGCTAATGAAGCTCTGAGCATAGTGCTTCTGGCGCCGTACTCTTCGATAGAATAATCCTCGAACAAGAGCTTGTTGGTTCGTTCTACGGTGGTCCTGGATTTAAATTTATCCTTGAAATACTTTGAGTGACGGGGTACGGGAGTAAACATCCTTGGGTCATGCTCAATTTTCAGACACTTGGTAAGGTAGATGATGATTTGTTTCAAGTCGGCTATGAAGGGCTTTTAAAAGCCTAAAGTGTTTTGATACCGGCCGGGGAGTTATGTTTTCCACGTTTTTACCCATTGCATCATCAGGGCAATTCACCATGGATTACGCTATCGGAGCCCCTTTAAAGCTCCGAAATGTTTTCGAATTTGCAGGTTAGGGCTATTGAAGCCACTGAAGAGCTGGCACAGAGTAACAGAACCATGCCTACTTTAGAGCAAATAGCTCGGCGTATAAACTTAGATGAAGCCGGTATTGCTGAAGCATTGCTGGCCGCTTGTATCTCACTGTAAAAAATTGATTTAACGAAGGTTAAATCGCTGCATAACGAAAGCTTTAAATTGCCCATTGAAGATAAAATCGTGGTGCAAATGTCACTTGAAAAAATGGATGAACTGAAAAAAGAAGTCATTAAATTAATTTGCCACGAAGGTTTAACCCAGCAGGCGACAGCTAAACAGCACGGTATAAGCCAAAGAATGATCTCTTGCCGTTTAAACATGGGCTTAAAAGAAATGCATACTTACATGGTATAATAGCACCTCGCTAACTTATCACCCACAAACCCTCTCCTCAAGGGCATATGATTACCTCACCTTTAAGAACTGATTATTTATTATTTCACCCGGGAGGAGAGCAAGGGTGAGGCCTTCCTTCGCCGATATAAATAAATTTCCGTAAAAGTATAAAAAATGTGTCTAAAACCTAAAAATAATGATATAACAATATATAGAATAGCAAAATGAAAAACTTTAACTCAGGAGAAAAACAATAACCTGACGATAATGGCAAACCTGTCGAAAGGCAGGGACGCAAAGCTATGGATCTTAGCTCCACCAGAGGTTATGATCGCCAGGCTGCCGAAACGGGATTTTTTATTTAACCCAGTGAAAAGATTTATCGTCAACTAAGCTTAGAAAGGTTAATTTGTATAAAAAATACAAAAAAGAAAAGTTTAAGTCTGGAAAATATTAATCCAGACTGATTTATAAAAAGAGAAAGGGGATTTAAGATGCAAAAATTAATGAGAATAATGCATAAAAATGAAAAAGGTTTCACCCTGGTTGAATTAATGGTAGTCGTGGTAATAATCGGGATTTTGGTGGCGATTGCGATACCGTTATTTGGCATGATTCAGACAACTGCTGCTAATAATGCTTTTGAAGCAACTCATCGTACTTTAGTTGGTGCTATAAACATGGATATTGCAGATAATGATGGAGCAATACCTGGAACGGATGAAACTTTCGCAACATATATTGATGGCGGATTAGCTGCTCAACAAGGTAATCCTGATGGCGCAACATATGTATGGAATGATGGAACACTCACTTCTACATTAGAAGGTCATCCTGATAGCCCGTTGACTTTTTCTCCATGAGATAGCGGTAAAGGCGGTTGAGATATAATAGAAACCGAAATATGTCAAGTTCTTAAATTGTTGAGATAAACTAACCTCCCGATATAATCACTATCGGGAGGTTTTTCAAGCTAGCGCGCCCGGCATGGGTGTTAACTTGGCGGTGAAAGTCCGCTGTGGGTTTGGCAGTGGGAACCACTAGCTGATGGCAAGGGTGTCCGTCGCGAGAAGGAACCTGAAGGAAGCCGGAGGAAAAATCCCGGCCCGATGAAAAAGAACCTCATACAATACTGAACGGGGGCGGACGAGTTTGCTAGGCAAAACGAAGTCCGACACTGCCCGAACCCCACACAGTAAATGCGGCAGGTAAATGGGATGAAAGTTAACGTTCCTAGCCTCAGGAGGTCTGGCAGATATGCCGGAATGATAAATTTCAAAACGGCAACTCGTCCAGTAATGGACGACTTAACTGCCAGAAGTCAGCAGAGGCCATATTGTGTGCGTGGCAACATAGCTGTCAGGTGGGCTAAAGTCCCACTATACCTCAAACTGGGAGGTGTATATCCGAACCCGGGATTAATCACTCGGGGGCCGGGTTGAATAACCCGGAGGGCAGGGCGC
>PWMM01000224.1 GCA_003558195.1 Syntrophomonadaceae bacterium | reverse complement strand
TGTTAAAAAAACAGGTATTACTAAAGAACAGTTTGAGCGGCATCGTCGAAAACTTTTAGGTGGTTACATTAAGCGTTTCAACTCTCTTGAATTCATAGCTAATAATTACCTTGCTTACCGGTTTAGGGATAATGAAATGTTTGAGCTTCCGACAGTTTTGCATGAGGTCACAATAGAAGAAGCGATGGCTGTTGCAGAAGAGAATCTCAACTCATCCTATCATGCTACGTCGTTGATTGTACCTCCTGCAGAAAGGTGACAGGTGAAGTAATATAACCATATTAATGAAGTTGTTTAAGTCAAAATAGATAGCACTTTCCCTGCCTTTATAAATATTTGAAGCAAAAAGAAGCCAGGGATTAAATGCGCTTGGAGAGAAGCCTGGCAGCAACAGGCCTGGTTTTACGGTTAGCACGGATTAGTACCCTTCAAACAGGCTAAAGATTACTTGATTTTTAATGCAGATGAAGTTAAAATGGCACTATTGATGTGCACAATGATGTGCACAATACAGCAGGAGGCCAAATCATGAAAAAATTTACCAGGTATGTAAATCCTCATCTGGGTGAAATGCTTGAAAAAATCAAGCTTGATCAAGACTATGTTCGTGGTGAAGGTAGTTATCTTTATGATAAAGAGGGCAACTGCTACCTTGATTGCATTGCAGCATATGGTGCCCTACCTTTCGGACATAATCCCGATCAGATCTGGGAAGCTATCAATAACTTCAGGGATTCTGCTGAACCTAATTTTGTCCAGCCTTCTGCCCTGGAGGCGGCAGGGGAGCTGGCCAGGCACCTGGTTGAACTAACTCCGGATGGACTTGATTTTGTAACTTTCACTAATAGTGGTGCTGAAGCGGTTGAAGCAGCCATAAAGTTATGTCGTGCGGCAACCGGTCACCCGGGAATCCTGGCTACTGATAACAGTTTTCATGGAAAAACTTTCGGGGCTCTTTCCGCCACCGGTAACAGTGGCTATCAGAAAGCTTTTATGGCCCCGGCACAACACTTCCGCCATGTTAAATACGGAGATATAAATGCCCTGGAAGAGGAATTAACTGCTAATCCAGGATATTATGCAGCCTTCATTGTAGAACCGATCCAGGGAGAGGGTGGGATTGTCGAGCCACCTTTCGGCTACCTGGATGCAGTAAAAGATATTTGTGAGCGCAACCAGGTCCTGTTAGTTTTAGATGAAATACAGACTGGTCTGGGGCGAACCGGAAATTTATTTGCTTTTGAAAAATATAACTTCACGCCCGATGTATTAGTCCTGGCCAAGGCCCTGGGTGGTGGAATTGTGCCCATTGGGGCCTGTCTCAGCTCAGCAAAAGTTTATAGTGAAGAATTTGGAATGAAACATTCTTCTACTTTTGCTGCCAATTCACTGGCTTGCCGGGTTGGGATAAGGGTACTTGAAATGTTGACTGAAAATGAAAATGCTTTGATCAAAGCAGTGGAAAAAAGAGGCCGTTTCCTTAAGAGTGGTCTTTTAAAGTTGCGAGACAAATACCCCAACTTGATTAAAGTAGTTAGGGGACGGGGCTTAATGTTGGGTCTTGAATTCAATCAAGATCGCAATCAATATCCAGGTAGTTTGCTAGGGGTAATGGCTGAACAGGAACTGTTAACCCCTGCCATTTCTTCCTACCTTTTAAATGTTGAAAAACTCAGGGTAGCTCCCACCCTCAACGGTAATGAAGTAATTCGGATAGAACCACCACTAACGATTAGTGAAGAGCAGTGTTCAGAAGCTTTAAATAGGCTCGATTCAATGTTAAAAGTATTAAACCAGGGCAATACAGCCCGTTTCCTTGCTTTCCTGGTAAGACCAGAGGGAGAGGTTAATTTCCCAGAATTTCAACCATATCCTGATCATAAAGTGGAGCCTGCAGCGGATGAAAATGAAGGTCGTTTTGCCTTTCTCATTCATGCTCTCGATTTGGAAAGCTATCACCAGTTTGATAATAGTCTCCTTGCTTTTACTGAAGAAGAGCTCGCAGAGCTAACCGGAAGGGTTGGGGATATGGTTGGGCCTTTTTTGGCCGGAAAAACCAGGGTAGAATCTTTAAATGGCAGTACTGCTTATGGTGAATTCATCGCTCTGCCTCGTACCACCGATGAATTTTTGGAAATGCCCCGTAAACAAGCCATGGAAGAATTAAAGGATGCGGTAGCTATGGCCAGGGATAGAGGTGCTCGCATAGTGGGGTTGGGCGCCTTTACAGCTGTAGCATCAATGGGCGGATTATACCTTAAAAACGAAGGAGTGCCTATCACTACTGGAAACAGTTATACGGTAGTTGCTGCTGTTGATGCAGTCAATACCGCTACTGAAAAATTGCACATGGATCGCACCCAGCTTACAGCAGGTATTGTAGGAGCAGCTGGTTCTATCGGTCGGGGTATTTCTCTTTTATTATCAGAAACGATTCCCCGCCTGGTTTTGATTGGCAACCCAAATAACAAGACTTCCAGTGAGAGATTACACCTGGTCGCAGCAGAAATATACCGTTACCAGTCAGCTATATTGAAGCAGGGGCGCCCTTTAAAACCTGGCAGCATGGGACATTTACTGTTAGAATGCTCTGCATTGCCTTCTCCTGAAGCTCCCATGGAAGAATTTGAAGCTTTTGCCGATGGTGATGGGCGCAAAAAAGGATTGATCGATTTTTCCACCGATATTGATACTGTACTTTCCAGGGCTGACGTCGTAATCAGTGCCACAAGCGCCACTGGCAAGGTAATTCATGCCGGTAACCTTAAAGAAGGTGCTGTGGTTTGTGATATTTCCCGTCCAGCTAATGTAAGTGAGGAAGTTGACGAAGCCCGGCCCGATGTCCTGGTCATAGATGGAGGGGTTATTGAGGTACCCGGATTGCCATCATTGGGCTGGGATTTTGGCTTTGATCGGGGTCTTGCTTATGCCTGCATGGCTGAAACTATGTTATTGGCTTTAGAAAAACGCTATAAACACTTTAGCCTTGGTTCTTCGGGAGTGAACTTAGAGACTATTTTACAAACTCGTTACTGGGCCGGTGAACATGGTTTTAAACTGGCAAATTTCAGAAGCTTTAATCGGCCACTGAGCGATGAAAAATGGCAAAGAGTATTGGAGAAGCGCAGAAAGTTGGCCCTTCGCTGAGAACTGTGATAGAATAAACAGGTGTTGATATCAACTAACAATGATTTGAAGAGGGTGACTGATGTGGAGCAAAAAGCCGGGCGTGAAAACAATAATCAGCAAAAAGAATTTGTAAAAGCTATTACCCCTAAAGCAGTAGACTATTCGCAGTGGTATATTGATGTAATTCTAAAAGCAAAACTAATGGACTATGCTCCTGTCAAAGGTTTTATGGCCATCAGGCCGGCTGGTTATGCTCTTTGGGAGAAAATTAAGGAGCAATTTGATCGCCGTTTTAAGGAAACCGGTCATGAAAATGCCTATTTCCCAATGTTTATTCCCCAAGAACTTTTAGAAAAAGAAGCTGAACATGTTGAAGGTTTTGCTCCCGAAGTAGCCTGGGTGACTAAAGGTGGAGATGAAATATTAAATGAACCCCTGGTAGTCAGGCCTACATCTGAAGCAATTATCTGTGATTTTTATTCACGCTGGGTACAATCCTGGCGGGATTTGCCGGTTTTGATTAACCAGTGGTGTAACGTTGTTCGTTGGGAAAAATCGACACGCCCTTTTTTACGCACTTCTGAATTTTTATGGCAGGAGGGACACACCTGTCATCGAACTGAAGAAGAAGCGGAAGAAGAAGCTTTAAAAATGCTCGAAGTTTACAGGGAGTGTATTGAAACAGAGTTGGCCATTCCCAGTGTAGTAGGACGTAAAACGGATCGTGAAAAATTCGCTGGTGCACTCCGCACCTATACCGTAGAAGCTTTAATGAGTGATGGAAGAGCTTTGCAGGCAGGAACATCGCATAACCTGGGCCAGCATTTCGCCAGGGTTTTTGACATTAAATACCTGGATCAGGACGATCAATTGAAATATGTCTGGCAAACATCATGGGGAGTTTCAACCAGGTTGATCGGCGCCCTGATCATGGTTCATGGAGACGATCGAGGTCTTAAGATTCCCCCGCGGATCTCAACTTATCAAGCAGTGATAGTGCCTATCTTAACTAAAAAAGATCGAGAAAAAGTTCTTAAATCTGTACGTGAATTGAGTGACCAGCTCAAAGATGTGATCAGAGTCAAGCTTGATGATCGGGAAGAGTATTCGCCCGGCTGGAAATATAACGATTGGGAAATGCGAGGAGTACCGGTGCGGATTGAGGTTGGTCCGAAGGATTTGGAACAGGGTAAAGTGGTAGTGGTCCGGCGGGACAACGGAGAAAAAGTGAGCATTGTTAGAGAAGAATTAACGACCTATCTGCCCCGTTTGATGGACGATATTCAAAAAGATATGCTTAAAAAAGCTTTGGAATTTAGAGAAGAAAACACCCGCAGCGGGTCTGACTATGAAGAATTTAAAAAAATCATGGAAACACAACGTGGTTTTTACCTGACCCCCTGGTGTGGTGATCCAGAATGTGAAGAGAAAGTTAAAGAAGATACCAAGGCTACTATCCGCTGTATTCCCTTTAATAAGAAGCTGGAACATGATACCTGCCTGGTTTGCGATAAAAAAGCAGAAAATGCAGTATATTTCGCCAGGGCTTACTAATTAATGGAAATGAAAAAAGAAAAAAGGGCCCTTCGGAAAAAAATTATCCAGGAGCGAGATCGCTTTTCGAGAGCAGAAATAATCGAAAAAAGCGCCTCTATTGCTAATAAATTGTATGCTCTACCGGTATACCGGAAAGCAAAAGTGGTAATGTTTTTTGTTTCTTTCGGCAGTGAAGTTGACACCAGGCCGATGATTGAAGGCACCATTCAAACAGGCAAGCTGGCGCTTGTCCCCAAGGCAATACCCGAAACTCGTGAATTAATACCCTCAAAGGTTATCGACTGGGTGCATGATTTAGAACCTGGTTCTTATAATATCCCAGAACCAAGCCAGGAATCATTGCGTCCCCAGGATCCTGAGGTTATTGATCTACTAATTGTTCCCGGAGTTGGTTTTGATCTTGATGGTGGCCGTTTAGGTTACGGAGGCGGTTATTATGACCGTTTCTTTGAAAGGCTTAAACCCGGTGTGCCCCTGGTTGCCTTAGCTTTCGAAATGCAAATTATTCCCCATATCCCTTTAGAAGTTTGGGATAGGCGTGTTGATATTATTATCACGGAACAGAGGGTTATTCCCAAATCACAATCTAGCTGACTGATAGTTCATGTGCAGTCTTTTTTTAACTGCCTGGCTTTTTTAAGCCCTTTAATTATTTAGTCATATTTAGGAATACCAGGTTAAATGCTCATAAATACCTTAATCTGAAGTATTGGCAGATGGCATCACTATTATTTAACCAGTTCCTCAAGAATTAGGGTCAATAAAAAAGCCGTGAAAAAGCATATCTACAATAATATCAGCAGTTGCTATCATGTCATTTTCTCTTTCATTGACTACTTCCCAGATGAAACGATCAATTAATAAAATGTATGCTTTTGCACCGCGTTCAAGGTTAAAATCTTTAGCCAGCCCTTTGTTCTTGGCATACTTGAAAGATTTTGCAGAGCTTTCAATAAACAGGGCTTGTACGCCAAACCAGTGGCTCTCAATGTTATCTGACAAGGCAAGAGCTTCCTGGTAAATTTTCATAATTGGGCGATGCTGATCAGCAAGACGAAAAGAGGTTAAAATCAGCTCTTTATAAATACCACGAGCATCTTCCAAAGTATTTGGCGCAAAGGGCACATCAAGCAAGTTGTAAAAGTCTACCAGAACATTGTCAATTACTTTGCATAAAATATCATCTTTCCCTTTAAAATGGCTGTAAACGGTACCATAGCCTACTTTTGCCTGTTCGCTTATTTTTGCAATTGTAGTTTTGGCATATCCTTCATTAAGGAAAACATCCAGGGCTGTGTCTAAAATAAGCTTTCTGGTGATCCGACTGCGCAAATAACGGCGTGGTCTCCGAGATCTATATGGTTCCACAGTTTGATTAACCTCCTTTAATTTTTGAGAATAGGTTAAATTTATGATGATATTTTATCATTTTATAAAAATATTTGCAAAGCTTAATTTAAGCTGAAAATATTTTCAATAAGCTGAATAAAGTTACTTTTGATTTTCAGCTTCTCTTTTAGTAAGATTAGATTGTTAATAACCCACCTGGAGTTCAAGATATGACCATTTTTGCACTAGGAGATTTACATCTCTCTCACAATCAGGAGAAGCCGATGGACATATTCGGTCCTGCCTGGAAAAATCATTATATTAAAATTCAAGAAAATTGGAATGTTTCGGTTGATGAGGATGATTTAGTAATTATTCCGGGAGATATTTCCTGGGCCATGCGTTTACCTGAAGCTATTCCCGATTTAAACTGGCTGTCAGCACTTAAAGGAACTAAACTTTTAATCAAGGGCAACCATGACTACTGGTGGTCTTCAATAAGCAAAGTTAGGTCCAGTTTGCCTTCATCTGTTTATGCTTTGCAAAACGATCATTTTTCTTGGGATAATTGGGCTGTGTGCGGAACCAGGGGCTGGATTTGTCCAGGTGAAGATAGTTTTGATAATAACCAGGATTACAAAATATATTACAGGGAAATTCAGCGCCTGCAATTATCCCTGGAAAGCGCTCGTCGGGAAAAAAAGCAAAATATCATAGCTGCTCTTCATTTTCCACCATTTAACCGCAAAGGGCAAACCAGCGCTTTCACCGATATTTTAGAAGAATATAAGGTTAAGGTTTGCCTGTTTGGACATATCCATGATCAAGGTAGAAATAATATTTACCAGGGAACAAGAAATGGGGTAAACTATCTCTTTGTGGCTGCTGATGGTAACAACTTTACTCCTGTGCTGGTAATTTAAAAAGGTGGTTATGTTCTATTTTTCTCAAATTCTATTTTTTTGAGCAGGATTTATCTATATTAAAGAGAATAGTTAAGTCAGGTAAAAGCTAAGTTTTTTAATGCTTAGATAAGAAACTATAAGGAGGTAAATGATTTGAGCAATGAGGTTGCAGCCCTCAACCAGGATATCGATTTGAGCCGGGTCGATTCAATTGTTGAACCGTACCTGGGAAGGAAGGAAATGGTTATTCCAATTTTGCAAAAAGTGCAGGAGGATTTCGGTTACCTGCCGCGTCCGGCTATGGAACATGTCGCTACCCGGATGCATATCCCTCTAAGCCGTCTTTACGGCGTTACAACATTTTATGCCCAGTTTAAATTAAAGCCCCGGGGTCGAAATATTATCAGGGTGTGCAAAGGTACAGCCTGTCATATTCAGGGCAGTCCGAAAATATCCGAAAGAATTGAAGAGACTCTGGATGTAGAAAGTGGGGAAACCACTGATGATTTGCGGTTTACCTTAGAAGAAGTAGCCTGTATCGGTTGTTGTGCCCTGGCTCCGGTAATCATGGTCAATGATGACCCGCATGGAAGGTTAACTCCAGATAAGGTAAAAGAGATTCTGGATAGCTATGAATAAGGAGGAGGTGGCCTGATGGAAAAATTTATTGATCATTGTTGTGAAAAATGTACCCATACCAAGGACACTCCTTGCAAAGATTTTGTAGAGTGTTGCGTGGAAGGGCCGATATGTCATGATAACGATGAATGTACTAAAATGCGTAAAGCGATAATTGAAAAAGTAGCCCTGGATGAAAGGTTTGTAGTCAGTTAATTGAATTATTCCAGGGAAAGGGAGGTTCGAAGCTATTGTATGAGAAACATTTAATGATTTGTGGAGCCACCGGCTGTCTTTCATCGGGTTCAAACCAGATTGCTGAAGCTTTGACCCAGGAGCTCGAAAACCGGGGGATCAGGGATAAATACCGCCTGGTTATGGGTGGTTGTCCCGGTTTTTGTGAGGTCGGGCCTATTATAGTAGTATTTCCAGATGAGGTGTTTTACTGCCGCCTGAAGACAAAAGATATGGCTGAACTGGTTGAACAGCATCTAATTGGTGGAGAAATCGTAGAGCGCTTACTTTATAAGGGACCGGATGTAGATGCACCGGCTCGTTTTTACGATACCATCCCCTTTTATGCAAAACAAAAATTCAATGTCCTTCGTAACAGCGGTGTTATTGATCCTGAAAGCATTGATGAATACATCATGAGGGGCGGATACCGGGCCCTGAAGCGTGCTCTTCAAATGGATTCCCTGGCTATATGCGATGAAGTAAAAGACGCCGGTTTGCGAGGTCGCGGTGGTGCCGGATTCCCGACCGGGGTAAAATGGAGTTTTACCAACAAGGCTCCTGGATCTAAGAAATATATTGTTTGTAACGCCGATGAAGGAGACCCCGGTGCATTCATGGACCGCAGTATCCTTGAAGGTGATCCCCATGCCATTATTGAGGGCATGCTGATTGCCGGAAAAGCCTGTGGCGCCGATGAAGGATACATTTACTGCCGGGCAGAGTACCCCCTGGCGATCAAGAGACTGAGAGATGCTATTCAGCAAGCTGTAGATTATGGCTTACTTGGTGAAAATATTCTCGATTCTGGTTTTAACTTTAAACTGAATATTAAAGAGGGGGCTGGAGCATTTGTTTGCGGTGAAGAGACGGCGCTCCTGGCTTCTATTGAAGGGAAAAGAGGTATGCCGCGCCCCAGGCCGCCATTTCCTGCCCAGGAAG
>PWMM01000099.1 GCA_003558195.1 Syntrophomonadaceae bacterium | reverse complement strand
TTCTTGATCGTGCTCAGCTTTTAGGGTTAACCGCACCCGAGATGACTGTTTTAGTCGGTGGCATGAGAGCTTTAAACGCTAACTATCAAAAGAGTCAGCACGGTGTATTTACTGCTAACCCAGAAAGCTTAACCAATGATTTCTTTGTCAACCTGCTGGACATGGATATAGCCTGGAAAGCAAGCTCTGAAGACGAAGATGTTTTCGAAGGACACAGTATTAAAACAGGAGATCTTAAATGGACAGGCACCCGGGTCGACTTAATCTTCGGCTCAAATTCTGAGCTTAGAGCATTAGCAGAAGTCTATGCAAGTAATGATGCCAGGGAAAAATTCGTTAACGATTTCATTACAACCTGGAACAAAGTTATGAACGCAGATCGCTTTGACCTAAGATAATAATTAAATAAAGCTAAATGAGATGTTTAAAGGAACTCCTTAATTTAAGGGGTTCCTTTTATATAATCCAGAAAAACAGTTTTACTGTACTGCTATTTTAAACCCTGTTGGAATAATATTGTTTTTTTCAAATCCTCTTAACAACAGCTCATGGAAAAGCCCCATGGTTGTGCTGATTCCCCCTTTCACCACTAGCCAACCGCTCAAGACCAGGCAGCAGGTCGTGGTAGCGCCCAACATAGCAACTACCAGTCACGTCTTCTTCATACCGGGGTTCTTTTATAGCTTCTTTTTTTGGTTATTTTGGTCACCCGGCACTCTTTACAGCTGCTGTTCCTGCTTAAACTCTTTACTGCCTGCTCCGGCACCAATTAAGAAGTGGGCACTTATATCATTAAGCCGGGACAGGTCTTTAAGAGGGTTGCCATTTACTGCGATTAAGGCGGCCTTGTAGTCCTTTTCAATTCGGCCTATAACCTTTTCAAGCCCCAATATTTTTGCATTGCCTGTTGTTGCCGCCCTCAGTATGCAGCTATTATCAAGGGTAGCTTTACTGTAAAGCAGCATTTCCTCAACGAGGTTTGAGGCATGTTCTACCCCGTTTGCTCCAGCATCAGTGCCTATGCCTAAAGGTACACATGCCTTAACAGCAATGTTAAGTTTCTCCAGTTGTTCTTCATATAGTCTTTTTATTACTTCTATCTCACCGGCTGTGCGTTCGTTACAAAGCGGTTCTCTGGTCTGAACTGCCACCGGAATGATGGTGGGAACCCAGGCTACCTGTTTTACAGCCATATTTTGTAAGGTATGGTTATCAACAAAATAACCGTGCTCTACTGAATCCACGCCTGCTTCTACTACCTTTGCCACTGCTTCCGCAGAGCTGGCATGAGCCATAACTTTAAGCTTCAACTTGTTTGCAAATCCCATTATCATCCTTAAATCCTCACGAGAAATTACCGGCCCCTTAACCAGTCCGTACTCAAAAAAGCTTGCAATTCCAGAAGCAATGACTTTTACCTGGTCTGCCCCTGCCGCTTTCAGAGATTGGATTAATCCAGGTATTTCTGCAGAAGTAGTATAGGCCTTGCCCAAAAATGTTCCATAACTGCCTTTCCTTCTCAAGGCCTGGCCGGTTGCAACAATATGGGGTCCAAGATAATTTCTGCCTGTAAGCTTTTGTTTAATCGAAAGATTAAGGCCCTTTAAGTCGCTGCCATCGCGGACAGCTCCGATTCCTGACTCACTTATAGCCTTTAAAGTTGGCATTATTTTATGCCTTGGATATTCCTCTTGGGTGGATAATCTTGCCGGGGCTTCGAATTTTTTCCCGTCAAGGGCCAGGTGAACATGGGCATCTATCAGGCATGGCATCAGGGTAACGTTATCTTCAAAACATATAAAGCCAGGATTTTTCTTTACAGATAAGGGAAGTTGATTTCGTGGCACCCGGCGTATTGAGATGATACAAGTATTCTTGATTTCGATTAGAACATTCTTTTCCGGCAGGAGGTCCGGCCCGGTCAGGGCCAGGGGGGTCCAGATATAATAGGTTTTTGAGGGATTAACCGGTATGGTAATCATTTTTTGTGCCCTATTAATAAAACAGTAATTTGTGTTAAGCTAATTTAAATTCAATCCACCAACTTAACCGAGATAATAGCTGTGGATTATCACTACCAGGATTTAACTGGTTTTCTGTATCAATATTTATTTTAATCAATTAGGTTATTATGATCATGTTTTAAAACCCTGTCAAGAAATTTTTTCTTGCAAAAGAGATATCGCTTTCCTTAAAAAGCTCATCAATTAGTTACAGGTCCGTGGCACTTTTCAGTCCACAACACAGTACAGCAAAGCGCGAGTCCATTAAGGCTCGCGTTCTTCAATTCTCTAATTGGTGGAGGCAGCGGGATTGATATTATCGTTTAATTATCCATACAAGTTGGTATATGAAAAATGTTTAACCTGAAGCAATTAAACTTAGATCCAGAAGAAACTTATGGTAATTTTTTAAAGGGCTTGTTTAAGCATGCAATTATGCAGGCGGCAATGATTAAAGGTGCTAAAAAGCAGAGAGTTGGTGACGAAAATGGCACTCTATAGAAAAAGTTACCTGAATTCCTCATAAAAAATGCTCAAAAAAAAAGATTTTATGCTTTAGCGTTGAATATACTACATATATCTCTGTACAGGCATACTAAAGTATTATATTCAGGAGTTATTAATGCATAACGAACTGGCAATTGTTTTTACTACCCTGGGTTTAATCCTAATCCTCTTTGTCTGGGGTCGCTGGCGTTATGACCTAGTAGCCTTATTTGCCCTGCTCGTTGTAACTATTACCGGATTAGTTCCTGCCGGGGAGGCATTTTCAGGCTTTGGTCATCCGGCCGTAATTACAGTAGCCGCTGTTCTTGTCGTCAGCCGAGCCCTTTTAAATTCAGGTATGGTCGATTATATTGTCCGCCTGATGGGAAAAGTCGGAGATAATCCCCTCTCCCAACTTGCTGTCCTGGTAATCGCCGTTACGGTCTGCTCCGGGTTTATGAATAATATCGGCGCCCTGGCCCTCTTCATGCCGGTGGCGATTCGCATGGCCCGCAAAGGTGGAGTTTCACCGTCCCTTTACCTGATGCCCCTGGCCTTTGGATCGCTTTTGGGTGGGTTAATTACCCAGGTGGGAACTCCCCCCAATATAATAATCTCTTTATTTCGTGCGGAGACTGCAGCAGCAGCTCCGTTCCGCATGTTTGACTTTGCCCCTGTCGGCGCCGGGATTGCTCTAGCCGGAGTCCTTTTCATCCTCTTGGTTGGCTGGCGCTTGCTTCCTGAACGTAAAGTTCAGCTTTCACGGGAGGAGCAGTTTGAGATAGATGACTATATTACAGAAATAAAATTACCGAAGAAATCAAGTATGATTGGAAAAAGGATTCGTGATCTTGAAGAAGCAACTGATGGTGATATTGCGGTAGTCGGGCACATCCGTGAGGGCCAGAAGTTCCCCGCTCCTTCCCGGCATCGCACTTTCCAGAAAGATGACCTTTTAATCATCAGGGCTGATGCCGAAGAGCTGCAGGAGCTTCTGGATGCAACGGGGCTGGAATTGGCCGATTCAGAGAAGATCAGTGAAGAAGCGATCAGCTCAGATGATATAATCATTATGGAGGCTACCATTACCCGCGATTCTGTAATGGATGGCCGGTCGGCCAAGTCTCTTAACTTACGCTCTCGCTACGGTGTAAACCTGCTCGGGCTTTCCAGGCAAGGAAGCCGCTTGAGGTCGAGCCCGGATACTATCAGTCTCCGGGTTGGTGATGTATTACTGCTTCAGGGGCCGGAGGAAAGTTTGCAGGAGGTTCTGCCTACCCTGGGCCTTCTGCCCCTTGTTGAAAGAGGGCTCAGGGTAGGACAGCCGCCCCGGGTCCTACTTGGTGTGGCTATTTTCGGAACAGCGCTGGCCCTTGCGGCCACCGGAGTTTTATCGATTCAAATTGCCTTCACGGCGGCGGCCCTTGTTATGGTGTTGACCGGGTTTATTTCCCTGCGTGAAATATATGACAGTATCGATTGGCCTATTATTGTTCTGCTTGGAGCAATGATCCCGGTTAGCGGAGCCCTGGAAACTACTGGCGGTGCACAGATGATTGCTGATGGAATCCTTAATATTGCAGGTGGTGCGGCTCCCTGGATCACACTTACTGTAATCCTGGTGGTAACCATGTTTTTGTCCGACCTGGTCAATAATGCGGCTGCTGCAGTGTTGATGGCTCCTATTGCCATATCAATTGCAGCAGGATTGGGAGCATCGGCCGATCCCTTCCTGATGAGTGTAGCTGTGGGTGCTTCCTGCGCCTTTCTCACTCCCATCGGTCACCAGTCCAATACCCTGGTCATGGGACCGGGCGGCTATAAATTCAGTGATTACTGGCGAATGGGGTTGCCCCTGGAGATTATTATTGTCATTGTCGGCATACCGCTGATCATGTACTTCTGGCCCATGTAATTTAACCGGGCAAACGCTAAATATTTTCCCTTATAGCTACTCGGCTTATTTGCCCAAATGCGGGAAACATAACCATTCATAAATTCATACAAAAAATATTTTTTTGTTACCCTCTAAGTATTTTGTGACAATGTTGGTTTTCCAAAACATAGGCCTGACCTTTATCGCCGAGCCGTTGAATGCTTTTCTGATGAGCAGCACTCACCATTAATATCAGTGCCTTGGAGATAATCATAAAAAGAAGTCATATCGTTAGATAATCTTTTTAGGTTTTGACGCCCACTCGAGTTTTACTTTATAAGGCCTTTCTAACTTTATGCCGAATGCCTGGCTTATAATCATCCGTGCCAATTCAGGTCTGTCTACAAGTGGCGCCAGCATGTTGAAAGGTATGTGCTCACTTTTTAGCAGATTAGCGTCTCGCATCTTGGAATACTGTGGATACCTTTGTCTCAAGACTTCTCTAACCCCAAGACCATCGTATTAGTTTATCAAAGCTCGGCCATCAACATCAGTCAATCGATTGCCGTACTCTGAATAATCGGCCTTAAGAATCCAAGCGCGATATTTTGACTGATGAAGTCGCGCTGCTCAACAGCCAGAAAAGCCAAGCTCAAAGGCTCACAGTCCGTGATATCCGTGACATTTTTCAACCGGCTTCCTGGTACAACAAAGCGCGAGCCCATTAAGGCTCGCGTTCTTCAATTCTTTAATTGGTGGAGGCGGCGGGAATCGAACCCGCGTCCGAAAGCCTGAATACAGAAGCCTCTACAAGCTTAGCTCCGGTTTTGCTTCTCGCACCGTCGGCTCCCCGAAACAGGATCCTTAGGCGCCAGTCCCTTTAAATGTCCCATAACAGCAGAGAGACAACCGCTGCTATGGTAGGCCGATTTTTTGACACCCCTACTCTTTCCCTCGGCCAGGGAAAGAAGGGATGCGCTACTTTATTTAAGCAGCGAGTGCGTAATTAGGTTTGGCGTCTATAGCCGTTCCATGTTTTATCCAGGGCATGGTCCTGGACTTGCAGCTTCTGCTTCCACGACCCTCGTCGAATCCTTACGCCCCCATTTCCTGGGTTATCTAAAGCTTTTCCTTGATAGCCTTGTCTTTCATAGTCCTTTCCATTTCCCGTTTCCGATCTCGCTCGGCAATATCCTGCCTCTTATCGTAAAGCTTTTTACCTTTTGCCAGACCCAGATCCACTTTAACCAGAGCTTGTCTTAGATAAATCTTCAGTGGTATTAAAGCGTATCCTTTCTCTTTGACTTTCCCGTCCAACTTTATAATTTCTGCTTTATGCATCAGCAGCTTGCGCGTCCGCACCGGATCATGGTTAAAGCGATTGCCCGGATCATATGGACTTACATGCATATTATACAAAAAAAGTTCACCGTTTTCAACCTTGGCATAGCAATCTTTAAGGTTTACTCTCCCATTACGGATCGATTTTACTTCCGTGCCGGTGAGAGCTATACCAGCCTCGAAACTATCTTCAATATGATAGTCATGCCTGGCTTTACGGTTTTTGCTAAGTATTTTAATTGCATTTTCATTCAATTTTATTCATCCTTCTTGCCAGATTATAATTGGCGCAGGTTGGGCGAATTTAATAGCCAGCAAGCCGGCCCCATTCTTCCGAATAGGTAATCTCAGATAAGTCTTTACGCGGCCTTGGGGATGGCTGTTTTTCAGGTGATCCAAGCGGAGTAAGCGCTACCACTCTATACTCAGGAGGCACAGTACAAGCTTTACGAACCTGTGCTTCATCAAACCAGGCTATCCAGCAAGTCCCCAAACCTTCTGCATGAGCTGCAAGCATTAACTGCTGCATGGCAAGCCCTGCATCAAGCAGGTAGTAGTCCTTTCCATCCTGTTTACCTGAAGCTTCAGGATCAGCGCAGAGTACAATCACTACCGGGGCAGTTTCACCCACAGCTTTTTGAGCCGGATTGCTATCTGGCATAGAAGCAGCCAACTGCGCTTTCTTTTTCTCATCCTGTACAACAATAAACCTCCAGCATTGCTTGTTAGCCCAGGATGGAGCTAATCTTCCAGCTTCCAGAATCCGTTTAAGCTTGTCTTCCGGAACTGGATCTGGTTTATATTTTCTTACACTTCTTCTTTCTTTTAGAATATCGTATAGATCCATTTAAATTTCCTCCTCTTCAGCCAGTGAAAAAGTAATTTTACCTTCTTCTCTATTTGCCCTGATAACTTTTACTGTAATAATATCCCCTAACCGGTAAGTGTTTCGATTTCTCTCTCCGGTTAACTGTTTTGCCTTTTCATTGTAGATATAATAATCATCTTTTAATTCTGTTACCGGAATCATACCTTCTACCGTATTATCTAGCTCGACAAAAAGGCCAAAATGGGTAACTCCATTAATTATTCCCGAGTATACCTCCCCGAGTTTTTGTTCCATGTACTGGGCCTTTTTCATATCCATACTGGCTCTTTCAACATCTACAGCCGCTCGTTCTCTTTCTGAAGATTGCTGGGCAATAGCCGGCAAGCGAGCTTGCATTTTTTTTACTTTTTCTTTAGAATAACCTCCTTGTATTAAATACTGCTTTAAAATACGGTGAACGACCAGGTCAGGATAACGACGAATCGGAGATGTAAAATGACAATAACTCTCAGAGGCAAGTCCAAAATGCCCTTCATTAAAAGCACTGTAACAAGCCTGGGGCAAAGACCGTAGAATCAGGTAGCGCACCAACTTTTCAGTTTTTTCTCCTTTGGTGTCTTCTAACAACTGCTTTAAATCATTTGCCTTTAGGTGCTTTATTTTTGACGCTGCCTTAATATTCATTAAAGTCAAAGTTTCCCTTAAGGCTGTCAGCTTTTCTGCTCCGGGCACAGCATGAATACGGTAAATACAGGGTAATTCATTTTTTCCCAGGGATTGAGCTACAGTTTCATTGCAATAAATCATAAATTCCTCAATTAATGACTCTGACTGACCCATGATTCGCTTTTCTATTCTTAACGGATATCCCTCTTCGTCCACAATAATTTTCGCTTCTGGAATTTCTAAATCAAGACTGCCCCGCTGCATCCGCCGCTCTCTCAGCAGCGACGCCAGCGCTTTCATGTTATCGATCATTTCAGCTATTGAATGATCTTGAAATACCGATACATCCCGCTGCCCGGAAAGGTAATCCTCAACTTGCCGGTACGAAAGCCGCTCATTTACCTGAATCAACGCCAGTTTGAAATCTGCCTTGATAAGATTTCCATGCTCATCAATATCCATTATAACACTAACAGATAGGCGGTTTTTGCCAGCCTGCAAACTGCAAAGCTGTTCCGAAAGTCCGGGCGGCAGCATATGAATAGCTCGTTCAACCAGGTATATACTGGTTCCTCTTTTAAAAGCTTCCCGATCAATAGGTTTTCCCTGACGAACATATTGAGACACATCTGCTATATGTACTCCCAAACGGTAAATATTGCCATTGATTATTTCCAGGGATACAGCATCGTCAAAATCACGGGCTGTTTCATCATCGATTGTTACCATTTTAAGCTCTTTTAAATCTGCTCGACCTTGCTCTTGCGCCAGGGTTGCTATCTCTTCTTCACCAGGCAGCTGATCCAGTTCTTTTAAAGCTTGAAGGGGATATTCCCCGGGCAACTCGAAACGGTGCTGGAAAGCCATTTGTTCCGTTTGCAAACTGCCTTGCGGTCCAATATATTCAACCAGTTTACCCCTGGGTGATTTATTGCCCCGGTTCCATTTCTCAATCTCAACAACCACTTTATCTCCAGCCTTGGCCTCAGTGATTCCCTTCAACGAAACCTGGACCGGTCCGGGAAAGCGCTGATCGTCAGGCATAACAAAATATCGCTTACCTTCACGCTGCAGCGTACCAACCTGACGTCTTTTCCCACGCTTGAGTATACCAATTACAGTTCCTTCTCTTTTTTTTCGGTTTTTCCTGCGATTCAACTTAACCATTACCCTGTCTCCATGGGCCGCCTCATCCAGGTTTTTGGAACTGATGAATACATCTTCTCGCTTTTGATCAGGCCTCAAGAAAGCAAATCCCCTCCGGTTACCCTCCAGCGTTCCGGTGAGAATACCCAGCTTTTCAGGTAAGCCGAAACGGTTGTCTTCAGTAGTTATGATCAGCCCTTCACTGCTCATTTTTTTTAATTCATGCTTTACAATACTCGCATCATTTTTCTCCATTTGAAGCCCTGATATAATTTGCTTACTGGAAAGTAACTTTTGGCGGCTTCGTTTCAGCAAAGAGATGATCCTGTCTCGCAGCATTTCAGATGTGTTTTTATGTTTTTTCAAAGG
>PWMM01000289.1 GCA_003558195.1 Syntrophomonadaceae bacterium | reverse complement strand
TGCAGGCCGGAATGGATTACTGCGTGACCAAGCCGGTTAACTCCGATGATTTATATTATGCTTTGGAGGCGGTTAGAGATATGACACCTGAAAAGCCGGAAGAACAGGATATTCCCCGGGAAGACATCAGGGAAATGCTGCAGAGGGTGGAAGGCAATACCGAATTGTTAGAAGAACTCCTGGAGATGTTTTTCCTCGATTTTCACAAGGACTTAGCAGCCATGAAAGAAGCACTGGAAAGCAGTGATGCTAAAAACCTGGCGATTACAGCCCACGGATTGAAAGGTGAACTTTGCAACCTGGGTATGAAATCAGCATTCAATACAGTACGTGAACTGGAAATACAGGTGAAAGAAAACAATCTCGAAGCAGTGCTTCCCCACCTTGATTTGCTGGAATATCAAGTAAAGGAACTGGAAAAATTCTTTTCACAGGCTGACTGGCAAAATAAGATCTAGTCTATTCACCCAACAAACTATGCATATTCAAAAGCCTCATTATTAATGAGGCTTTTTGCATTTAAAAATACAAATCGGATTACATTATTATGGGTATCTTGCTAATAGATACGTGGGGAATACCTTGGATAACATGATAATAGAAAGTTAAGAGTTTGGATGTGAAGGAGAGTTCCTGAAATGCTATCAAGTAAGCTTTACCTGTCATTAGGATTATTTGTTATATTGTTCAGCCTGCTGTACTTGTTTGTAAAGACCAGTTACTTTTCTGAAAACCACGCTTATTCACAGCAACCTGAGCTTGCCAGTGCTGAGAACTGCTCGAACAGCGTTAAACCACTGGCAGTAAAGATCCAAAATGACCCTGTCCTAAATCTGCTGGGTGAAAATTTTTCCAAGATAAAGAACGTATTCGGTGAACCGGCTGAAGAAGGTTCAAGTAACCGGTATGGACCTCATAATTATATGAGCTACGAATTTAATGAAGGAATCGTCCGTTTTAACTCGTCCCAGGGCCTGGAAAACGACACAGCGGTCGGGATCATATTAAGCGGCAACCACAAAATCCTGGGCGCCAGGGTGGGTATGCCTTTTTCAGAAATAAAAAATGTCCTGGGGAACCCGTCTCACGGTCCGAAGCAGGGTATGAACGATTTATATTACATGGAGTACTTCCTCGGAGATGTGAACAACCGGAATCCGGAAATTGTTATCAGTTTTTCTGCTGAAAAAATTGATGGCCCAACCGTCGATGCTTTTATTAAATGGGAAGCTTTCGATTATGAAAAACTTGATAACACAATGGATTTCCAAATCGTAAGGCGGTGAGATTAAATGATTACACATGCTGTAGGGGATCACACCGTAGCCAGGACAGATTTTGATAGGGACCGGCTTCTCGGCCTGATAAAACAAAACCTGGCAAAAGAATTATCTGCCTATCATCTTTACAACATCCTCAGTATATACCTGGACGAACTGGAACTCTTTGGCGTCCGGGAGATCATTGATGCTGCCTGTGCAAGGGACAGGAGACATTATCAATCAATGCTGAAACGCTTCTACCAACTTAGCGGTACATTTCCTGCCAGAATAGAAGAATTTGATATTAAACTGAAAGACCCTGCTGCAATGTTTTCAGCTGTCCATTTAAATATAAAAGAAGCTTTCGAGAAAACAGTTGAGATCAAGCAAAGTACTGTATTAGGTTACACCCGGATTTGCAACATAACCCTGGGCAGGGATCGCAAAACTTATCTTTTGGCTTTAAGCATTCTCAACGAAGAATTGGAACTTAAAACATGGTTTTCCCAGTTCATGGATGCAAGGTATCCCGAGATCGACTTTAGCAATCCACTTTTATAAGAATAAGGAGGTCGAACAACATGGAAAGCGCCGGCCGGTATTTTTTACTACAAAATTGAGGATATTCAATAATATATCATTTTATTTCAATGAATGTTGACGTAATGTCACAATCAGCTCGTAATGTTCTTTGGAAAGATGAAGAAGTTTATGGAAAGGAGGTTAAGAAATGATGCGAACGAAGAACAAGGTTCTAGTTAACCAACCTGCAAAAAACAAAATAACTTCACAAAAACCATTAGAGGAGGTGTTTCCTGTTATTATTAACAATTTCGTATGGCGGTATCTTTTGATAATCGCCCTGATATTAATGTTGGCCGGGTTTATAACAGGCTGTGAGCCTGAGGAAGTTGTTCCACCCGAAGAAGCGGAAGTAAACGTTATAGCAGGCGAAGGTTACTTCGATCCTGATGTTATTACGATTGACCAGGGACAGGAGTTAACCGTAGTGGTCGAAAACGTAACCGAGGAAGACCATACTTTCACTATTGATGAACTGGATGTTGATGTTAGCCTTGCACCCGGGGCACAAGAAGAGGTCACTTTTACAGCAGCAGAAGAAGGCAGCTTTGAATTCTACTGTGATGAACCCGGGCATCGTGATGCTGGAATGTATGGATACTTAGAAGTAAGCGATCCGGTTGCACCTGATGACAACGATGAGCCCTATGATGACGATGATAATAACGGAGTATATTAGAAACTGAGGTTTTGGTCGAACCCGCAGTCATAGCCGGGATAACGGACGGTGTAATGGGACACCTGGCCCAATTTGGGTCACCCCAGGTTTTTACGAAAGAAAGACCGTTTCTTAGTTCCATGGGCGGCGAAGGACAACCACAAACCCATGCAGCCATGGTCTCCCGTATAGTTGACTTTGGGTACGATGTCCAGCAAGCCATCGAAGCACCGCACTGGTTAATGGGTCGCACCTGGGGGACAAAGGTCCAGGATCTGACCCTGGAAGGACGGATCAGCGATCTGGTGGCCAATGAACTCAAAAGACGAGGTCAACCAGTAAAGCCTGTTGAAGATTGGAACGATAACATGGGTCACGCCCAGGCAATTCGCCTGAATCCGCAAACAGGTTTTCTGGAAGGCGGAGCAGACCCACGCGGCGATGGTTCTGCTATCGGTTAAATCGCTAAATAATGTTTTCCTAAATTAGAGAGGAGTTGTTTGATATGAAAATTTTAATTTGCATTGATGGGTCAGAACAAAGTCAGAAAGCTTTAGAAAAGGCGTCCTTTATAGCCGAGGGATGCAATGTTGATGAAGTAGCTTTAATTCATGTTTTAGATCAGAAGCTCGACTTTACAAAGGTTCCAAAGAGATTTGAGTATCCCCCTTCAGAAGAAGAGGTGGAAAAGCTAACCAACCTGCAGGAAAAAGCAAAAAATGAAGGTAAAAGAATCTTGGAAGATGCATTGAAGGTTCTTGAAAAAAAGGGAATAAAGGCACGTACTATTATAAAAGAGGGACATCCGGCGGAAACAATAGTAGAAGTTGGTTGTGGAGAAGAATTTGACTTTATTGTTATTGGCAGTAGAGGCTTAGGTGGGTTGAAAAAAACTTTTCTGGGAAGTGTCAGTAATGCAGTCGTCCAACAAGCAGAAAAGTGTTCAGTAATTGTCGTAAGATAAGTGGAGTATATTTAACCAGGCCTAAGATTAAACTGAAAAGGAGATGATTATTAATGAGTGTTATCGGCAACCATGTCCAATCTGCCGACTGGAAATCTGAAAAACATGTTCCGGTAATAGAAGTTAAGGAGCCGGCCAAAAAGGGAGAACCACTTGATGTTACTTTAAGTGTGGGAGCAGAAATCCCCCATCCCCATACAACCGAACATCATATCCGCAATATTCAACTGTATTTTAAACCAGAAGATGAAAAGTTTATCATCAATCTGGGAACATTCCAATTTGAAGCACATGGAGAGTCTGTCGAAGGAGCTAATGCCGGAAGCGCTAAATGCGAGCCGAAAGTGACTACCACAATCACCCTGGAAAAACCGGGGGAATTAGTGGCCCTTAGTTACTGCAATATTCATGGACTCTGGGATAACTCCCAAAAAGTTGAGTTCAGTTAGCAACAGGAAAGATCTTGTTGATTTTTATTGCACACAATATTTGCCATAAAAATAAAGGCATATCTATAAAAAGGAGGAGTATTTTCATGCATGCCAGAGTTATTACATTTCCCGGCAATCACGTAAAAGAGGTCGTTGCTTTTCTCAACCATGTTGATGTAAAAGACTTTGAGGGAGCAAAGGGTTTTTATGTCCTGGCCGACCCCAACAATGAGAAGACCATGACTGTCACCCTGTGGGAAACAAAGGAAACTATGGAAGCAAGTAAACCAGATGCAGAAAAAGTTGCAAATCAAATTGCCAAAGATATAACAGGAATGCCCCCTCAAATCGAAGTATACGAAGTGGTCCATCAGTCTTAATCAATTAATACACTTAAATATTTTATTGTGAAAAGCCTGCTTCAAGAAATTTATAAATCGGACTGTTTTGGCCACTTTCCCCGCACTATTTTTAGTGTTGAAAAAGGGAATTGAATTTAAGGATGGAATATTATAAAAAAGGACTGGAGGTAACAACATATGGAAGCCATAGAAAATATAAAAAGAAGGCGGAGTTACCGCGCTTTTAAGCCTGACCCCATCCCACGGGAAGTGATGCAGGAAGTAATTGAGGCGGCAACTAACAGCCCTACCTTCATGAGCACCCAGCCCTGGGAAGTGGCGGTAGTTACCGGCAAAAAGAAAGACCGGTTATCAGACAAACTGCTGGAGCTGGCCAAAACACAGGCTCAGAAGAGGCCTGATGTCTCAGCACCCCCTCCCTGGCCAACTGAGCTGGACCAGCGAAAGCACGATCACGGCGCCCGCAGACTGAAAACCCTGGGCATTGAAAGGGAAGATGAGGAAGGCCGGGAAGCATTACGCCTGATGAACTTTGAATTTTACGGGGCTCCCTGTGCCGTTTTTCTCTACATGGACGGCTCACTGGGAGAGTGGTCTACTTACGACATGGGCCTTTTCACCCAGACCCTGCTGCTGGCCGCCCACGCCAGGGGCATCGGTAGTGTTATCCAGGGTGCGGTTACTGATTATGCCCCGGAAATTAAAGATCTTCTCGGCATCGATGCGCATAAAAAACTACTGGTTTGCATTTCGATGGGCTACCCGGACCCGGAAGCCCTGATAAACAGCTACCGCAGCATCAAGAAGAAACCTGAAGAATTTGTGACCTGGCACGAGTAGGGTTGATATGAGGTATAAAAAGCATTTAACAATAGCAGATCAGCACAGGAGGCAAAGAAAAACTTTGCCTCCTTGTTAAAACCAAAATATATTAAACTTGCTTCGATCCAAAATAGCCTAAAGGTTGGGCTGCACTTTCTGCTTACCCGTCTTCCTTAGAATACTAAAACCTTATCAACTTCCTCCGTCAGGGTGCTATTTTCAGCTATAGAGCTTTTTTTCAGCCCCTGCCACCAGCATCTCTTCGCTCAGACCCCGAGCGTCCAGGCAGCTGGTTCAAAGCTTAACTTTTACTTTTATTGGCCATGACCGCTTTTTACCATCCGCTCGCTGTTGTAAAATCCTCAAGGGTGTCCTGTCCATTGATGAAATTGACTACTCTGTCTCCCATCAAGCCAAAGGTTAAGTCTGCCCGGATTTCTTTTTGCAGGTTCATGGCCAACCTTAGAGCGTTATATGAGCATTCCGGACCTTAGGACCCGTCATTGATATCAAACAGGTATTGTATTTATCATCACCTCTTTAAAGTTTTAAAGGTAATGCCTTTAATTGTAGTTACTTTCCGGAAGCTGAAAGTCATGCTTTGTTTTTAAGATAATTTTTCAAATCCCGGTAGTAGTTTTCATGCGGGCCGATCATGATCAATTCCAAGGTTTCAAGATCGGGAAAGCGGTAAGCCAGCAAGTAAAGCTGGTTTTGAAGCTTGAACTTATAAATAAAAACCCTCCGCAAGTCACCTTTCTTCTCCTGGCCGATATTGGGATTGCCGGCAATTGCCATAATTATATCATCAAGGCTTTTTTTTTGGTGGGAATTGAAGTCTTTGATCTTTTTCTCAAACAATCTCGATTGATATATTTTCATTTGCTTTTACCCAAATGTGTATTCAGATTTTTCATTTCTGTCCAGTTCTTCAAGTCCAATCAGCAGTTCTTTTATCAAGGCATAGGTTAAATCCGGATTTTCTTCAGCTCGCTTGCCAATTGCCGCCCAATGTTCAATTTGTCCAGTCAAAGAGCGATGCTCAACACGACTGTATTTTTTTGCTTCATCAGCCAAATAATCTGATACCCTGATTGCCTTAGCCATAATCTATCATGAGCCTCCTTAAATCAAGCACTGTGACTGAATTATATCGCACTTTGTTGCATTATGCAACTACTTGTTGTAATTCGTTAACACTGCCGTCTTTACCTACATCAACATATCTTCTTATAACCATTCTCCTCATAAGCAAAAGATTTAAGGAAGCAGTCTTGACTTGATTTCTATCTAGTGCTACAATATCGTTATCCGATATCGCGTTACGATATAAAGAGGTGCCAATCGTGGAAAACCGGATTTTAAGAAAGCTTTTCCTGGGCTTTATCCAGGTCCATATTCTTTACCATGCCAGCAAGGAACCGGTCTACGGCGTATACATGATCGAAGAATTGAAACGCCACGGCTACAAGGTCAGCGCCGGGACCATTTATCCCATCCTGCACAACATGGTTGACGAAGGCCTGCTGTCAGTGGAAAAGAAAGTGGTCAACGGTAAAGTTAGAAAGTATTCCACCATCACCCCGGAAGGGAAAAAAGTTTTAAAAGAAGCCCGGGGAAAGGCGGAAGAACTGGTGAGGGAGCTAAGAGAAGAATAAATATGCGCCCCATCCAAACGCAGCACGGCTGGACATCAAAGAATAGAGGCAGCTAATCAGGTATTACCCGCTAAATTAAAGGATTCTGTTCCTAATTCTACCCTTCGGCCTTAAGGGACGTTCAAACCGTCCCCATGGCGCTGCTGTATATTTAAGAAGGCCAAGTGGTTAGGCCCATCGCAAAAAGCATAAAATCAGGGGAGTGAATAACATGTTTCATATAAATAACGTACATTATAAAAGCATTCTCAATATCAACGAACTAACTATAGAAGCCGGAAAAATTACCTGTATTGTCGGTGAAAGCGGCAGCGGCAAAACCACCCTCTTAAAATTGTTCAACCACCTGGTCAACTTTGAACAGGGAGAAATCAACTACAGGGGAAAAAATTTAAAGGAACTGGATGCTATCGCCCTCAGAAGAGAAGTGATTTTAGTACCCCAAAACCCGGTCCTATTCCCCGGAACGGTAAGGGACAACCTCCAGATCGGCCTGCTTTTTTCCAAAAAAGAACCGGCTTCAGATGAAAGGCTGCTCAAAGAGATCCACAGTCTCGGCCTTTACAAGCAGCTTAACGATCAAACAGACACTTTTTCAGGCGGTGAAAAACAGCGCCTGGCCCTGGCCAGGGTCTTATTAATGGACCCTGAAGTCCTGCTCCTTGATGAACCGACCTCGGCACTTGATGATAACACTGTCGATATCGTGATGGACCGGATCCTGGATTACGTTAAGAGCAGACAAAAAACCCTGGTTATGGTCACCCATTCCAAACAGCTGGCCCAGATGGCGGGAGAAATTATGATTACTTTAAATAACGGTTCAGTTTTAAGTATCGAGGAGGTAGCGTAACATGAATGAAATTGTAGAAATCGGGCCTTGGCGGCTGCTTTCGGCCTATGTATTCCTGATCATCCTGCTTCTCCTGGTTAACCGGCAGGGAATCGGGAAAGAGAAAGATATCTTAATTTCCGCCCTGCGCATGACGGTTCAGCTAATTGCCGTCGGCTACATCCTTATCTACATCTTCGAGCAAAAACATGTGGCCATTACCCTTCTGGTTCTTCTAATCATGCAGTTTTTTGCCGTGCGCAATATCTATGCCCGCGTAAAAATGCCGATCAAAAAGAGGCTGCGCCATGTAATTATCCTATCCATGGTCGCCGGCACAGGCCTTACCATCTTTTATTTCTTTGTGCTGGTAATCAATATCGAACCCTGGTATGAACCACGCTATTTTATCCCCATTGCCGGGATGATTATCGGTAATTCCATGACCGGCATCTCTCTAGGGGTTGAACGGCTGATCGGGGAAATGAAGTCAAAGAAAGAACAGATCGAGGGTGCGCTTATGCTCGGGGCCACCCCCCGCGATGCCACGGCCATGATCGTAAAAGATACTTTTACCGCAGCGATCATGCCGGCTATCAACACCATGGTCGGAATGGGCATCGTCTTTTTGCCAGGCATGATGACGGGCCAAATTTTGGCGGGACTCTCGCCCCTGGTCGCCATCGAATACCAGATCGCAATCATGCTTAGCATCGTGGGCAGTATAACTATCACAGTGTTTATGCTTACCAGGCTCGGTTACATAGTTTTTTTCAACCGGTGGAGCCAGCTTGAGGAAAACTAACATGACAGATGAAAAGTTTCCCTGTCACCTCTGTCACCCCTACATAAAATCCTGGTAATTTGAAACCCCACCGGGCGGAACAATCACAAAGCTGCCTTTCCAGTCCCATTCTCTAATTTTCCTGAAAAAATCCGGCTCCCCCTTGATTTTTATAAAATCCACCTTCAGAAAGTCGGCTACCTTCCTGGCATATTCTACGTATTCTTCGACTTCCGCCAAATCTGTATCGATAAAGACAATCCGCTTGTAATTCTTGTACGCCTCCCGGGTTATCCACAGGGCATTATCTTCCCCGTACTTTTCAACATATTCCTGGTACTCCTGGAGCGGATCGGCCTTTTGATCGATCCACCCCTTACTCAGGTAATAAGTACCCGGATCGGAGCCGAACTCCTTATCATATATTTCCCTGGAACCCAGCAGCAGACTGATGCAGTCATGCACCCGGGGAATGACCAGGGTTTTGTCGCCGGCTTTTAAACCGTCAAGCCCCCGTGAGCAAAGCCCGTAAACAAAG
>PWMM01000132.1 GCA_003558195.1 Syntrophomonadaceae bacterium | reverse complement strand
GCTTACAATCGTTGCTATATTTGCGGCCGTTCAAGGGCTTACCTGAGGAAATTCGGCCTGTGCCGCCTTTGCTTTCGTCATCTGGCCAACGAAGGGAAAGTTCCAGGAGTCAAGAAAGCCAGCTGGTAGATGATGAGAGAATGAGAGGAGGTTGTTACTGCCTATGATGACAGATCCGATTGCTGATATGCTGACACGGGTGCGTAATGCCAATAATGTTCGGCATAAAACTGTGGAAATTCCTGCTTCGAATGTTAAGCGTTCTATCGCCAGCATTTTAAAGCAGGAAGGGTTTATCAAAGATTTTGAGTTTATTAAAGATAATAAACAAGGAATCTTGCGGGTTCATCTAAAATATGGTCCAAACCAGGAGAAGATAATCAGCGGCCTGAAAAGGATTAGCAAACCCGGCTTAAGGGTTTACGTGAAGAAAGATGAACTGCCAAAGGTTCTGGGTGGACTGGGAATAGCTGTTATTTCCACCTCCCAGGGATTAATGAGTGATCGTCAGGCCCGGGAAACGGGCAGTGGCGGCGAAGTATTGTGCTATATCTGGTAGCATAGCGAGGAGGATTACCGATGTCTCGAACCGGTAAAAAACCTGTTGCTGTACCGGACAATGTTCAGGTACAGCTTAACGGCAATCATATTACCGTTACAGGACCGAAAGGAAAACTATCAAAAGAACTGCACCGGGAAATGATTATTGAACAGGAAGGTAACAATATTCAAGTGAAACGCCCTTCTGATGATCCGGCACATAAGTCATTACACGGTTTAACTAGGACCCTGATTGATAATATGATCATCGGGGTGACTGAAGGTTATAGCCGTAACCTGGAGCTGGTAGGAGTAGGTTACAGGGCTGCTTTGGAAGGGAAAAAACTGGTTTTAAACATGGGTTTTGCGCATCCGGTTATATTTGCTCCCGGTGAAGATATGGAAATTGAGGTTCCCAGCCCTATAAAAATCACCGTAAGAGGGATTGACAAACAGCAGGTTGGAAACCTGGCCGCGGTAATTCGCAAGACCTATCCGCCTGAACCTTATAAAGGTAAGGGCATTCGTTATGAAAATGAACTAGTCCGCCAGAAAGCGGGCAAAGCGGGCAAATAGTCGCCTGGAGGTGTATAATAGTGGCTCATACAAAATTACGGCAGGTCAACCGAAAAAAACGCCACCGCAGGGTTCGGACAAAAGTCCAGGGCACAGCGGAACGTCCACGGTTAAATGTTTTCCGAAGCAGCAAACATATTTACGGCCAGGTGATAGATGATCAAGTGGGAGAAACCTTGGTTGCCGCTTCGAGTATCGATTCAGAGTTACGCTCTGAACTTAAACATGGCGGTAATCGCGAAGCGGCTCGTAAGGTTGGAGAATTGCTTGCTAAAAGAGCTGTGGATAAAGGTATCAAGAGTGTAGTTTTCGACCGGGGCGGCTATCTCTATCATGGCAGGGTAAAAGAACTGGCCGATGGAGCTCGCGAAGCCGGGTTAAAATTTTAGAAAGGGGGAATTGCACGGGTGTCAAAAATAGAACCATCACAGGAACTGGTAGAAAAGGTAGTTCAGGTCAACCGTGTGGCCAAAGTAGTAAAAGGAGGACGCCGTTTTAGCTTTAGTGCACTGGTGGTTGTTGGTGATTATAACGGCGTGGTTGGCGCTGGCATGGGTAAAGCCGGTGAGGTTCCGGAGGCGATACGGAAAGGCATTGAAAATGCCAAAAAGAATTTAATTTTTGTCCCCATGGTCGGGACTTCCATAACTCATGAAATTACCGGCCGCTTTGGAGCTGGGAAAGTTTTATTAAAGCCTGCCTCTGAAGGTACCGGTGTGATCGCTGGTGGGCCTGTCCGTGCGGTTTTGGAACTGGCTGGAGTGAGAGATATCCTGACTAAATCACTCGGCTCTGATAATGCAATTAACATTGTCAATGCCACCATGGAAGGTCTGAAATCGTTAAAGCGGGCCGAGCAAGTAAGCGCTTTACGTGGAATCGAAGTTGAGAAGCTGCTGGGGTAAGGAGTGTTGACGGTTATGGCAAAGAAACTACTAATAACCCTAACAAAGAGCCCGCTGACCCGTAAGCCGAGGCATCGCCGCACTGTAAGGGCCTTGGGATTGAAAAAGATTGGCCAGACAGTGGAGCACAATGATACACCGGTGATCAGGGGCATGGTTAATACAGTTGGGTATTTAATTAATGTTGAAGAAGGTTAGTAATTGGAGAAGTGTCAGACAGGGAGGTGTAGCCGATGCGTTTACACGAATTAAGGCCTCCTGAGGGAGCCAGGAAACCGGCTAAACGTAAAGGAAGAGGAATCTCTTCAGGCCTGGGTAAAACTTCCGGCCGGGGGCAAAAAGGGCAGAAGTCCCGTTCAGGTTCCGGGATCCGTCCCGGTTTTGAAGGTGGCCAAATGCCTTATTTCCAGCGTTTACCGAAACGCGGTTTTAATAATATTCATAAAAAAAGCTGGAATATCATTAACTTGAACGATTTGAACAGTTTTGAGGAAGGGACAGTAGTAACACCGGATCTTTTGCTGGAAGCCGGCATGCTGAACAACCAGGGTGATCCACTAAAAGTTCTTGGCAATGGCGAACTGGATCGTAAGTTGGAAGTCCGGGCTCACCGCTTTAGCAAGCAGGCCCAGGCAAAGATTGAAGCGGCCGGTGGAAAGGTAGAGGTGATTTAAAGTGCTGGAAACAATTCGGACAGCCTGGCGAATCAAAGAACTGAGGGAGAGAATAATATTTACCCTGGCCATGTTTGTAGTTTTCAGGGTTGGTTCGGCGATCCCGGTGCCCGGTGTAGATGCAACCCGTTTGGCTGCATTTTTCCAGGAAGACACCATCTTCGGGTTTGTTAATATTATCGGCGGTGGTAACCTGGCCAATTTTACCATATTTGCCCTGGGCATTATGCCCTATATTAATGCTTCTATTATCATGAACCTTTTAACGATTGTTATTCCCAAGTTAAAAGAGTGGAGTCAGGAAGGACCTGAAGGGCGAAAGAAAATGACCCAGATTACCCGTTACGGGACAATTGTTATTGCCTTGATCCAGGCTTTTGGATTGTCTACCGTAATTGCCGGTGAAGCCGTGGTAGACAGGACCACACTGTCCTATATAACCATTATTATATCTTTAACCACAGGTACTGCTTTTCTGATGTGGATGGGAGAGTTGATTACTGAAAAAGGAATAGGTAATGGAATTTCCCTGATCATTTTTGCCGGTATTGTAGCCGGTTTCCCAATGGGGGTAGCAATGATTGCTGAACAGTACCGGTTTGGCGAAATAAATATGCTGCTTATTGTCCTGGTTGCTTTGATCCTTTTAATGCTGGTTGTTGGCATTATAGGGCTTGATCAGGGGCAAAGACGGGTAAACGTGCAGTACAGTAAACGGGTGGTAGGCCGTAAAATGTATGGCGGTCAGGCCACGCATATTCCGATGAAAGTAAATCAAGCAGGAGTGATTCCGGTTATTTTTGCTTCAGTAATTTTGAGCTTTCCGCAAACGCTGGTTAGCTTTATCCAGCATCCCATTGCTCAGAGTATTGCTGCAAGCTTAGGCTGGGGTTCAAACCTGAACTTGTTATTATATGTAACTTTAATTATCTTGTTTACTTTCTTTTATACTGCAGTGCAATTTGATCCTTTCCAGGTGGCTGGAAATATTAAAAAATACGGCGGTTTTATCCCCGGCTTGAGACCGGGGCGGCCTACAGCCGATTACCTGGCCAGGATAACTTCTCGTTTAACTACAGTGGGAGCCTGTTCACTGGCCTTTATAGCAGTTTTTCCAATACTGCTGGAACGTATGACGGGTATGAATATAATTTTTGGAGGCACCGGTTTAATTATTGTGGTCGGTGTAACCCTGGAAACTTTTAAGCAAATTGAAAGCCACATGTTAATGCGCAGTTATCGTGGATTTATGAAATAGAGATCTTTTATGATTAAACTTAAATCTTTTCAAGAAATTCAATTGATGCGGGAAGCTGGAAAAATTGTTGGCGAAGTGCTTGAACTAATGGAAAAATCGGTAAGCCCAGGTGTTACTACAGCCAGGCTTGATAGCATGGCAGAAAAAATGATTAGAAAGCACGGAGCTGAGCCGGCTTTTCTTGGCTATAATAATTTTCCTGCATCAATTTGTGCATCAATAAACAATGAGGTTGTACATGGCATTCCAAGCTTGCGCAGATTAAAAGAGGGCGATATAATCAGCATTGATGTTGGTGTTTACCGGAATGGCTATTATGGTGATGCCGCTGCTACTTTCGGAATTGGAACTATATCACCGGAAGCACAAAACCTGATTGATGTAACACGGATATCTTTGCAGAAAGCGATAGAGCAATTACAAAAAGGAAACAGGCTTTCCGATTTATCTCATGCAGTGCAAGCCTATGTAGAAAAGCACTCGATGTCGGTTGTGCGCAGTTACGTCGGCCATGGTATTGGAAAACAGATGCATGAAGAACCACAGGTGCCAAACTTTGGACTGCCGGGTCGAGGTCCTCTTTTGCAGCCGGGAATTGTTTTGGCCATTGAACCGATGGTAAATGCCGGCAATTGGGAGGTAAAAGTGCTTGATGATCAATGGACTGTTGTAACAAGTGATGGCAGCCTTTCTGCCCATTTTGAGCACACCGTTGCTCTTGGTGAAAATGGTCCTGAGATCCTGACTTTTTCCAACCTTTCATAAGGGGGAGCAATGATGGCTGATTTGAAGCCGGGACAGCTGGTACGTTCATTGGCTGGCCGCGACAAGGGAAAGCATTATCTAGTGCTAAAAGAGCTTGATGGTAAATACGTGTTGCTGGTGAATGGGCGAAGACGACCTCTTAACCGGCCAAAGAAAAAAAATAAAGCTCATCTTCAGCATTATGAACGAGGGGCAAATTTTGCAGAACCGTTTGATCTCGACAGGTTAAATGATAACCAGGTAATTGAATCTTTAAAAAAACTGGTGCCTGTAACCGGGTGTTCCGAAGAGGAGGTTTAGCTGGTAACATGAGCAAGAAAAAAGACGTAGTTGAGGTAGAAGGCACAGTAGTTGAACCGCTGCCCAATGCCATGTTCCGAGTTGAGTTGAAAAACGGGCACAAAATTCTGGCCCATGTTTCGGGTAAGATCCGAATGAATTTTATTCGTATTCTACCGGGGGACCGGGTTTTAGTAGAGTTGTCGCCTTACGATTTGACTCGAGGACGTATTACCTACCGTTATAAGTAAGGAGGTTCGCTATCATGAAGGTGAGGCCCTCAGTAAAAAAAATGTGTGAAAAATGTAAGATAATCCGGCGTAAGGGCAGGGTTGTTGTGATTTGCCAAAACCCTAAACATAAGCAAAGACAGGGTTAAAAATAATTCAACTTTTATTTAATAATCTTTTAACCGGAATGAACCATGTTCAAGGAGGTGTAATGGATTGGCCAGAATAGCAGGAGTAGACTTACCGCGTGATAAACGGGTAGTAATTGCGCTGAGCTATATTTATGGAATTGGGAAAAACAGGGCGGCAGATGTATTGTCGCACACCGGGATCAATTCTGATACCAGGGTCAAGGACTTAACTGAAGACGAATTAAGCAGGCTGCGTGAGTTCATTGATAAAAACTACAATGTCGAAGGAGATTTGCGCCGGGAAGTAGCCTTAAATATTAAAAGATTGGTAGAAATCGGCTGCTACCGTGGGATCAGACATCGGCGCGGACTTCCCGTTAGGGGTCAGAAAACCAAGAATAATGCCCGGGGCAGAAAGGGTCCGCGTAAAACTGTGGGAGTACGTCGTAAAAAATAAATGATTTTTTTAGAAGGGAGGAATTAATAAACCTTGGTTAAGAAAAAAACTACTCGCAGCAGACGCCGCGAGAAAAAGAATATTGAACGCGGAGTTGCTCATATTAAGTCAACCTTCAACAATACTTTTATCAGTATCACCGATGTAGATGGTAACAGTATTTCCTGGTCCAGCGCCGGCAATGTAGGTTTTAAAGGTTCACGTAAATCAACTCCTTTTGCCGCCCAACTGGCTGCAGAAACAGCAGCCAAGGTTGCGATTGATCATGGTATGAGACAGGTAGAAGTATTTGTCAAAGGGCCGGGCGCCGGAAGGGAAGCAGCTATTCGTTCCCTGCAGGCAGCAGGCCTGGAAGTTAATGCTATTAAAGATGTAACTCCGATTCCTCATAATGGATGTCGTCCCCCGAAGAGACGGAGAGTATAGTTACTATCAAGAAGGAGGTGTATTATTACCTAAATGGGACGTTATACAGGAGCAGTTTGTCGTTTATGCCGCAGAGAAAAAGATAAACTATATTTAAAGGGAGATCGTTGTTACTCCGATAAATGTGCAGTTGTCCGCCATGGTTATGCGCCAGGAGAACACGGGCAAGCCCGGCAGAAGTTTTCTGAATATGGCCAGCAGCTGCGTGAAAAACAAAAAGCCCGCCGTATTTATGGTGTAATGGAAAGGCAGTTTCGTAAGTATTTCAAAGAAGCCGATCGCCGCAAAGGGGTGACCGGTGAGTTGCTGCTCCAGCTTTTGGAAACTAGGCTGGATAATACTGTTTTCCGTCTGGGGTTAGCCCGTTCCCGCAATGAAGCAAGGCAATTAATTAATCACGGCCACTTTGAAGTCAACGGTCGTAAAGTCGATATTGCTTCTTATTTGGTTAAGCCGGGCGATCAAATTGCAGTCAGGGATAACCGGAAGAAAAAGGCTGTTTTTAAAGAAATTGTCGAAACAAGAAGCCAGCAAGAGCCGGTGGATTGGCTGGAAGTTGATCATGAGAAACTGCAGGGCCATTTTTTAAGAGTACCCCAACGGGATGAAATTGATGTACCGGTAACCGAGCACCTGATTGTGGAGCTTTATTCCCGGTAATTAAATATGCACCCTCAATATATTAAACGAGGAGGGTAAACAGGATCATTATGATCGAAATTGAAAAGCCAAAAATTGATTATGTAGAAAAAGACGACCAGGGTAGTTTTGGACGATTTGTGGTTGAACCCCTGGAAAGAGGATACGGCACAACCCTAGGTAATGCCTTGAGGAGAATTCTTTTATCTTCTTTACCCGGTGCAGCTATAACCAACGTAAAATTCGATGGAGCGCTGCATGATTTTTCGACCCTGCCCGGCATACTCGAAGATACTATCGAGATTATCTTGAATTTAAAAGCAGTTTCTTTGAAGATTCACTCTGAAGAACCGCAGACTTTAATTATTGATACTGACCAGAGCGGTGTAGTGCAGGCTAAAGATATTAAAGCGCCTTCTGATGTTGATATTCTCAATGAGGAACAGCATATTTGCACTTTGGAGGAAAATGCCAGCCTGTACATGGAAATGACCGCTGTTAATGGCAGGGGTTATGTCCCGGCGGAGAGAAATAAACTTCCCCAGCAACCGATAGGAGTTATTCCTGTTGATTCGCTCTTTTCTCCTATTCGTAAAGTGAACTTTAAGGTGGAAGACACCAGGGTGGGTCAGGTTACTGATTATGACAAGTTGACCCTGGAAATATGGACTGACGGTAGCATTAGGCCTGATGAAGCCATCAGCCTGGCTGCAAAAATATTAAACACTCACATTTCACTTTTTGTCAATTTAACCGAACAAGTAGATGATGTTGAAATTACCTCTGATCGCAAAGAAGAAGACTTAGAGCGGATCCTGGAGTTAACCATCGAAGAACTTGATCTTTCAGTGCGTTCTTATAATTGCTTGAAGCGGGCAGGGATTAACACCGTGGGTGAGTTGGTTCGAAAACCAGAAGAAGAAATGATGAAAGTTCGTAACCTGGGTAAAAAATCGCTGGAAGAAGTTGAGCAGAAGCTGGAAGAGCTTGGCTTGGGCTTTCAAAAGAGCGGAGAATAATAGTTTGAGCAAGTTTTCGAGGAGGATTTAAAGAATGTCATACCAGAAATTGAGTCGAAAAAGCGGCCCCAGAAAAGCTTTACTACGAGGCCTGGTGACTTCATTCTTGCGCAATGGCAGTATGGAAACTACTGCAGCTAAAGCTTCAGCGTTAAGACCGCTGGCTGAAAAAATGATCACCCTTGCAAAAAGAGGAGATATGCATGCCCGTCGCCAGGTCCTGGCGTATTTATATGATGAAGATGTGGTTACAAACCTGTTTGAAAAAATTGGGCCTAAGATGGAAGGTCGCGATGGCGGATATACGAGGGTGATCCCAAAAGGAAACAGGCGGGGAGATGGAGCCCAGATGGTTATTTTGGAGCTCATTACTGATTAATTAATATGGCCGGTCAATGTAAAGCAATTATCGAGTCCAGAGATGTAAGTTTTTGTTATTCAGGTGATTTAGAACCATCACCCGCATTATCTGGCATCAATTTAACCATTAAACAGGGAGAATATGTGGCTTTAATCGGCCCCAATGGTTCCGGGAAAACAACTTTATTGAAATTATTTAATGCCCTTTTGATACCTTCCAATGGAGAGGTCCTGGTAAAGGGCATTTCTACAAGTGAAGAGGAACAATTACCTGAAGTACGGCGGTCATGTGGGATGATTTTTCAAAATCCTGACAACCAACTGGTAGCGACTACGGTTGAAGAAGATCTGGCTTTTGGGCTGGAAAACCTGGCCCTTCCTGCAAAGGTAATCCGTGAAAGAGTTAAAGCTACTGCAGCCCTGCTGGGCCTGGAACACTTGCTAACGCAACCGCCTCACCTGCTTTCAGGAGGAGAAAAACAACGGGTAGCGATAGGCGGAGTTTTGGCTATGGAGCCTGATTGTATCCTCATGGACGAACCGACGGCCATGCTTGATCCGATCGGACGCCAGGGCGTTTTAGATACAGTCCATTCCTTAAACCGGAATCGTGATCTTGCCGTAATCCATGTGACCCATTTTCCGGAAGAAGCAGCACTTGC
>PWMM01000059.1 GCA_003558195.1 Syntrophomonadaceae bacterium | reverse complement strand
TCAGGCGTTGTAGCAGTTTTCTTTCGATCAGATCTTAGCAGAAGCAGGCCTGTTTAACAAGTACCAGGCATTTATGATGAGCTCAAAATTTAAAAAAGCGGCCAAAAAAGACTGATAATTAAGGTCAGAGATGACCTGCTTTTTCGGCCGCTTTTCTGTTATACCGTTAGAGGTTGCGGAAGTTATTCATAAGATTGCCTGTTCAAATTTTACTGTAACAACTCGATGGCTTTTTCCATCTTGCGATCGTCTTCTTTTCTTAAAGCTTCTATTTTTTCGTGGAATTTACGAACAACCATTTCACTCATTTCACCGGTTACATAGAGATCGTGGTCTGCCTGAAATTGTTCCAGGGCCTCTTCGGTTGCTTGATCAAATGTTCCATTCACTTCTTCTTCAAAGTAGCCAAATTCAATGAGCAGTTTTTGCAAGGTTTCTACTTCTTCTTTTTCATCTCCCCGTCTTAGATCAATGCTGATTGGTTCACTAGCCAGCTTTACTATCTCCGGTGGTTCGACTTTAAAGTCCGGTTCGAGGCCCTCTTCATGGATAACTCTTCCATCAGGGGTTTGATAATGTGCTACTGTAAAGCGTAAGGCCCCACCGTCACTCAAAGGTTGAATGGTCTGCACAGAAGCTTTGCCAAAAGTCTGGGTTCCGATAATAGTGGCAGAACCGGTATCCTGGAGCGCTCCGGCTAAGATTTCTGAAGCGCTGCTGCTGGCTCCATTCACCAGTGCGGCCATGGCGATATCAAGCCCTTCTTGATTTGAATAGTGAGTTTCCACGATCCTTTCCCGATCTTCAATGTGTGTAATTGGTCCTTCCGGGATCAGCAGATCGGCAATTTTTACTGCTGCTTTAAGTAAGCCTCCAGGGTTATTCCTGAGGTCAATGATTAAAGCTTCCATGTTTTCCTGTTTTAAAAGGTCCAGGGCGGTTTCAAATTCTTGCGCAGTTGTTTCGGCAAAGTTTGAAATTTTTATGTAACCAAGACGATCACTTAACATTTCGTATTCAACGGTATCAAGTTCAATTTTTTCCCTGGTTATCTCGAACATCAGGGTTTTATCAACTCCAAGGCGTTCAATTTCTAATTCCAAATCGGTCCCGGGTTCCCCGCGCATTAATTCAACAGCTTTACTTAAGTCTTCACCAACCAGGTTTATGCCGTCCACAGAAATAATGCGATCTCCGGAAACCAGTCCTACCGCTTCACCAGGAGTTCCGGATATGGGAGAAATGATGGTCACATAATCGCCATCAATGAATACCTCAATACCCACTCCACCATATGTACCCCTGGTTTGCACCATCAGGTTTTCGTATTCTTCACTGGCCAGGTAGTTTGCTTCCGGATCGTCCAGGGTCTTGATTATCCCTTCGAAAGCACCGTGTAAAAGCTTGTTGCGATCTATTTCTTCTAAATGTTCTGCTTCAAGAAGATTTATTACTTCTTCCATGATCAGCAAATCATCATTAAGTCCATCAGAAGCATTATCTATCCCGGCTTCGCCTGGTCCGGATCCTATTGTTCTGGCCCCAAAAAAAGTCAAAACATTAGTGATTAACACTACCAGGACAACTAACAAAATATTTCTTTTAATCATCAAACATTCCTCACTTTCCGCTGATAAGAATACAGTCGACATAAAACAGCAAGCTTTATGAGCTTGCTGAATAGCATTGTCATTCCATGTACAAGCTTGTGCTGATCTAATTCTAACAATGATGACCAGGATAATCAAATCACTGTAGCGCTAGGATTTTTTCAGGATGGACAGAAGCGAAGTAAGTTAAGTATTTACTTAAGCATAATGAAGAGGCTATTTAACCGGCAGAAAATAATTTATCATTAATAAACAAGGATTTTTTATAGAAAAACAGTATTAATACAAACAGGCCTAGAATTTATATTTAAAGGCAACTTTTTTATCAATATCGATGCCCTTTTGGAGGTATGAATGAACATGTCTAATAAGGAGCCTGGTTATTTCAATTACCACGAGCAGGATGTTAAATATATTAAAGTGGGCACAAGGGAGCTCTTTAGTAACCCGGATGCTGATGAAGCCAGGGACTGTTTCAGGCAAAAAACACGGCAAATGGTTGATAAAACCACAACCGTAAAAGAAGCGGTGGCAAATTATATTCATGACGGCGACTATTTTGCCTCAGGAGGTTTTGGCAGCAACCGGATCCCTGCAGCAATACTGCATGAAATTGTACGACAAAATAAAAAGAACCTCGGTTTTGCAGGTCATACTTCTACCCATGATATGCAAATCCTAGTTGCCGGTAATTGTATTAACCGTTGTGACGCAGCTTACATAGTAGGTTTAGAAGCCCGCGGGCTTTCTAAAATTTCCCGCAGAGCCTTTGAAAGCGGTGCGGTCCAGTCTACTGAATGGAGCAATGCCACCCTGGCCTGGCGCTTTAAAGCAGCAGCCATGGGTTTATCTTTTTTGCCGGCGCGCAGTCTGCTGGGGACAGAGACCATTACTCACAGTGCAGCAGTAGAAATACCCTGCCCTTTTACCGGCAAGAAATATGCCGCTGTCCCGGCTCTTTATCCTGATGTAGCGGCCATTCATGTGCACAGCAGCGATGTCTACGGCAACTGCCAGGTTAAAGGGATTGCCGTTTCTGATTTCGACCTGGCCCGGGCGGCAAAAAAACTAATCATTACTACAGAGAAGCTCATTCATAATGATGAAATCAGGAGTGCTCCTCATGCTACGGTTATCCCTTACTACCTGGTTGATGCTGTTATTGAGGTTCCCTATGGCGCCTTTCCTTCCAATATGGCCTATGAGTATTTTACAGACGAGGATCACCTTAAAGCCTGGTTGGAAGCTGAGAAAGATGAAGAAAAGTTTAGAGCTTTCCTGGAAGAAAACATCTACAATTGTAGGGATCATTATGATTACCTGCAGGTAAACGGTGGCCTGGCCCGCCTTAATGAGCTGCGAGCCCAGGAAAACATGACCAGGGGCAATGGTTAATCTACTTAATGAAAAATACAAAGAGGTGTAAAACGTGAAAGAATATAACGGTATGGAATTAATGATCTGCCTGGCCGCCCGTTACCTGGAAGATGACGGTATAGTGGTGGTGGGAACCGGGGCTCCCTGTGCTGCGGCAATGTTGGCTCAGAAAACAAGGGCACCCGGGTTGATGATAATGTTTGAAGCCGGTGGAGTAGGACCGCACCTGCCTGCCATGCCTATCTCGGTGGGAGACTCACGGACCTATTACCAGGGACTTGTAGCAACCAGTATGCCTGATATAATGGAAGCCTGCCAGCGCGGCATGGTTGATTATACCTTCTTAGGTGGAGCCCAGATAGATATGTACGGTAATATTAACTCTACCCACATCGGGGCATATGAAAAACCCAAGGTTCGTTTTCCAGGCAGCGGTGGAGCCAATGATTTAGCCTCCCTCTGTTGGAAGACCATGATGATTACCCCCCAGGATCAAACCCGTTTTACCAATAACCTGGACTTCATAACCTCACCCGGCTATTTAAGTGGTAAAGGAGCCCGGGAAAGAGCAGGCTTGCCTCCGGGATGCGGACCTTATAAAATAATAACCAACCTGGCCATAATGGGTTTTGACGAAGATACCTGCCGGATGCAGGTGGAGTCGATTCACCCTGGTGTGAGCCGGGAGCAAATCATCGAAAATACTGGATTTGAACTGCTCTGGGCCGATCATATTTATGAAAGCAGTCCACCTTCGGCTGAAGAACTGGAAATATTAAGAAATGCCGTTGATCCCCGCCGCTACATAATCGGGCGGGGCTAAATCATTAACCGGAGATACAAAACATGGAGAATAACTTAAAAAAAACTTTAGGTCAGGCTTTAACGGCTATTGATTGTTTAACTGTTTACCGGGATATTTTTGAACAAGGTATTCCTGGACAGTTACAGGCTATTTTAAGAAATATAATTAACGATGAACAGGCTGCTGTAAAAGCATCTTTTTCCCTGGTTGGCAGGCTTTTGGCTCTCTCCAGGAATGATGCCTTAAAAGGCCTGGACCTGCACAAAAACCATTTCCTGGACTGTTTGCTGGAAGACGAAAACCCTTTTAGCCTGGCCAGCGAAAAAGAAAGCCTGGAAGAAATGAACACTGTTCTTGCAAGGGCGGTTGAAAGTGATTTAAAGTTGCTAAAACAAGTATTCGACCTCGATTTACTGCAATTATTAAGCTTCCTGGAAATAAAACATGGCCTGTCCGGTTTTATGCCCTCGTTCGAGCATTTGAATAGTAATGGCATTTTTAATCCGGGGCACCCGCAATTCTATTTTGAGAAGAAAAAAATAATAAAACAGCGCCTGGCTGGTTCAGAAAACTGGGCTGATTGCTTTAAAGATTTATACAGCTATTACCGGGAAGCCGGTAGCGGCCCCTTTGGCCGTTACTGGGCTTTTAAATGGAAAGAGGACGGTCTAAAAGATGCCCTGGTGGGAATTTCTAATCCTGATCCGATCCGGCTTGGGGACCTGGTGGGCTATGAAGATCAGAAAAAAGAAATCCTGCGCAACACGAGCCAATTTGTCAAAGGTTACAGCGCTAACAATATGCTGTTATACGGAGACCGGGGGACAGGTAAATCCTCAACCATTAAAGGCTTGCTTCATCTTTTCGGTCCGGAAGGGTTGCGCCTGGTGGAAGTTTCCAAGCATGATTTATTAAGCCTTTCCCGGATCATTAAAGAGATCGAAACAAGAGCCCAAAAATTTATCTTGTTTATTGATGACCTTTCCTTTGAAGAAAATGAAACACAGTATAAAGAGCTAAAAGCTTTGCTGGAAGGAAGTATTGAAAAACCGCCCCGTAATGTCCTGATTTATGCTACCTCAAACCGCAGAAACCTGGTCCGGGAGTTTTTCAACGATAGGACTGCTGATGAAGTAGGCCAGCAGGATACTTACCAGGAAAAATTGTCGCTGGCTGACCGTTTCGGAATAAAGCTGGTTTACAACACCCCGGATCAAAGCGCTTACCTAAAGACTGTAAAAAGTATGGCAGAAAAAAGCGGTATCGATCTTGATGAAGTCAAGTTGTATGATCTGGCTTTAAAATGGGCCCTGTGGCAGAATTCTCGCTCCGGTAGGACGGCCAGGCAGTTTATTGATGACTTGAAAGGGCGCCTGTCCTTAAACAGCTTGTCGGAATAATATTTTTGGTTTTAAAGGAGGTGAAGTTTGTGGATCGCGTTAAAATGCAGCAGTTAAGTGCCTGGATGGGCTTTGTAGGTATTATTACCATCATCGGGGGAGTTTTATCGGCCCTGGCTGGCGTTTTTGCTTTTGTAATCGGGGCTATCCCCGGGATTATAGCCATTGTGCTGGGAGCTAAGTTGCGCAGTGCCAAGCAGTACGCCGATGCTTTACTCATGGAGGAAGCTGTTGAGGGCTACTCGGGTAACTTTAACCAGTTTGTCGAGAACTTAAACACCTATTTTAAAATCCAGGGGATCTTGATCATCATCAGCCTGGCTCTGGGCCTGCTGGGGATCTTGATCAGCCTGGTTGCCGGTTTGGCTTTCTACAGTTTTACTGCTTTTTAACAATCCGGGCGATATCGTTAAGCACGGAAAGCAAAACCTAAGCCCAGAAGGGAGGTGTTAATAAGTGTGGTATCAAAATGGTGAAAAAGGGCGGATCTGGATTGGAAGGGTTCCGTTCCGGTCAGATTTACTCGAAAGTGTCCAGCAATTTGCAGCTAAAGAGAATATTAAGTGTGCCAGGGTAGAGATTATTGGAGCTGTCGAGAGGGCAGTAATCAGTTATTATAACCAGGATAAAAGAGTTTACCAGGACATCGAATTTGATCAACACCTGGAAATTTTAAGTTGCCTTGGCAACCTGAGCCTGAGAGATAATGAACCGGCAGCCCACTTGCATGTTACCCTTGGAGATAGTAAAGGCCATTTATTCGGTGGGCACCTGCAGAAAGGAACTGTTGTTTTCGCCGGTGAATTTGTCATTGAAGAAATTATCGGGCCTGACTTAAGGCGAGAGCATGATCCTGAGACTGACCTGCCGCTGTGGAAAAGAGATTAAGCCGTTTAAAGAGGCCCACTGGCGAAACCTGGAAAGTAGAGGGCTACGGATATTTTTATTAGGATAACAGGTTCTAAGTTTGTAATTCTATGCTTATAAAAAGAAGTTGTTAACAACTATTCTGCATATATCTATTTGTGATGAACTTAGAAAGGTTTATTAATAATAACCTTAAATTAGCCTGGCATTTTATGACAAGGGGGAGGTTGAATATGGAAATCAAGAAAGTTGCAGTGCTGGGAGCCGGCCAGATGGGCAGCGGAATTGCCCAGGTCCTGGCAGTATCAGGTTACGAGGTAAGCTTGCTCGATATTTCTAAAGAATTTTTAGACCAGGGCATGAATAATATTAAAAAAAGCCTGGACCGGTTTGTTAATGCTGGCAAGTTGAATAATCAGCAGGTTGATCAATGCCTGAAAAAGATTGCGACAACGACTGACCTGGCGGAAGCGGTACAGGGATCCCAGCTGGTAATAGAGGCGGTTCCGGAAAATTTAGAGCTTAAAAAAAGAATATTTCAAGAAATCGATGTGCTCTGCAGCGAGGAAGCTATCCTGGCCTCTAATACCACGGAGCTGAGTATTACCGATATTGCTTCTGCCACCAGCCGCCCCGGCCAGGTGATTGGTATGCACTGGTTTAACCCTGCGCCTGTAATGAGGCTGGTGGAAATTGTCGCTGGAGTGGACACTTCAGAGGAAACCGTACAGGTAATCCAGAATTTGGCCTTCCAGGTAGGTAAAGAAACTGTTTTAGTTAAAGATGCGCAAGGTTTTGTAACCAGCCGGGTTTTGACAGCTCACCTGCTAGAGTGTATGAGGGTCCTGGAAGAAGGGGTAGCCAAAGCTGAAGATATCGATAAAGCAGTGCGCCTGGGCCTTAATTATCCCATGGGCCCTTTTGAACTGGCCGACTATGTTGGCCTGGACACCATGGTATTTACTGCTGAAGGTTTAACTGAAGCTTATGGTGATCGATTTCGTGCTCCCCAGATCTTAAAAAAACTGGTTGAAGCAGGCCACCTGGGACGTAAGACCGGCAGGGGTTTTTACCAGTACGATTAGCCTTTATCATGAACATTTTATAACTGTCTCCCCGTGAAGGGACCCGGGATAAATAACTTCTTACTTAGGAGGAAAAATGCTTTATTCAGAAGGCAAACCTGGCCGTGTTTTTGTTATCAGGCTTGAAGATGGGGATCTTCTCCCTGACTGCCTGGAGGAGTTTGCTGTAGAACAAAAGATTAAGGTTGGCTTGATCCATTTAGTCGGAGGCTTAAAGGAAGGGCGCCTGGTGGTTGGCCCGGAAAGCAGTGACCTGGATCAAATCAACCCGCTCTATAAAGAAACTGATGACCGGCCCAAGGAAACTCTAAGTCTTGGCATTATTATTCCCGATCAAAACGGCATTCCCAGGGCTCACCTGCACGGGGCACTGGGACGTGAAAATGAAACCCTGGTTGGCTGCCTGCGCCCCGGGATTAAAACCTGGTTGATGGGAGAAGTAATTATCCAGGAAATAACAGGCACTGCCTCAGAAAGGATCTTAGATCAAAAAAGCCAGTTGAGTTTTTTAAAACCCTAGCTCCCTCTAACATGAGCCCCGGTGACAAGGCCTTAAGCCTGCCTGTTCTTTACCACAACCCTTATCTGGGCACCTGGTTCCTCTAAGGTTATTGACATAATTAATTCCTCTATCTATAATTATAAAGTCGTTATATGTGTTTAAGCATAACGCTTTGAGGCGGAGGTGCTTTATTGAAAATTTCTTATGTCAAAACCATTGATGCTGTAGGAAAAATGCTATCTCATGATGTTACCCGTATTGTCAGGGGAAAAAGTAAGGGACCGGCCTTTAAAAAAGGCCATGTTATTAGTAAAGAAGATATTCCCTTGTTGCTTGATATCGGCAAAGAGCACATCTGCTTTCTGGATCTCGATCAAGATGAACTGCATGAAGATGATGCCGCACTGATCCTGGCTTCATCTGTGGCTGGTGAAGGGCTTGCACTAAAAGGGCCCTCTGAAGGCAAGTATGACCTGGTGGCCAGCTGCAATGGTCTTTTAAAAGTGGATGTGGAAGGGCTGATAAAAATTAATTCTCTGCCTGAAGTAGTTATGGCCAGCTTGCATACCAATAGTCCTGTGTTAGAAGGCGAGTTTGTGGCCGGTACCAGGGTTATACCCTTAGCGGTAAAACAGGAGATTATAGATGAAGCAAAGAAGGTTGTTTTTGAACATGGACCTTTAATCAGGGTACTGGAATACCAGCCATGTAAAATGGGGTTGCTCATTACCGGCCGTGAAATATTTGATGGGAGAATTAAAGATACTTTTGCCCCGGTTTTGAAAGAAAAAGCAGCTGCATATGGGTTGGCAGAACCGTTGCTCGATTATGCACCCGATGATGCCGGGTTAATCGCCTCTGGCATAAAAGCACTGCTGGATCAGGATTGCGGGCTGGTAGTTGTAACAGGTGGAATGTCCGTTGACCCTGATGATGTCACCCCGGCCGGGATCAGGTTGAGTGGAGCTGAAGTAAAAAAATACGGGGCGCCGGTCCTGCCGGGGGCGATGTTTTTACTGGCCTATCATGAACAGGTTCCTGTAGTTGGAGTGCCGGCCTGCGGGATGTTTTTTAAAACCACTGTTTTTGATTTGATCTTGCCTCGTCTTTTAGCCGGTGAAAAGATGGATGGTTCAAAGATTGCCGCTTTGGGACACGGTGGATATTGCCGGCGTTGTGAACCATGCCGCTATCCTGACTGCTCTTTTGGCAAGGGGGTTTTGTAAATGGATCCTAAACAAATTGTTTACCAGTTATCATCCTGCCTGGAAAAAAACCAGCCGGTAGCCCTGGTTACGGTAGTTACAGC
>PWMM01000097.1 GCA_003558195.1 Syntrophomonadaceae bacterium | reverse complement strand
TTACAGCAGCCGGGCCACTAACCAGCTTTACGCTGGCCCTTTTAACCGGAAGCCTTTATTACTTTATTTTATCTCCAGGCTCCATTTTCAGCGAGGCTGTATTCTTCATCGCCAGGATAAATATAATCATGGCCGCCTTTAACCTTATTCCCGCATTTCCACTTGATGGAGGACGTTTATTTCGTTCTATAATCTGGTACTTCAGTCAAAACATGCTTAAAGCAACCCGCATAGCAGTTGCTATAGGTAGCACTCTTTCTTTTTTCGCCATGGGTGCCGGCTTCGTTATCATCTTTTTCCAGGGAAATCTATTTGGGATCTGGTTGATTTTTTTAGGCTGGTTGATTTACCAGGCCGGTCAGTCCAGTTACTCTCAGCTTGTATTTAAAGATACTTTTTCCGGGATTAAAGTTTCAAGAATAATGAGTACAAGTTTGCAAACCATTTCTCCCGATGCAACCCTGGAACAGGTGGCAGACAATTTCTTGCATTATAAGTATGGAGCTTTTCCTGTGGTCTATGGTTCCACTACCCATGGCATTGTTACTATACAGGACTTGAAAGAAATACCCCGCGAAAAATGGCCTCATACTCCTGTAGTCCGGGTCATGACTCCACTTAAAGATTGCATGGTTATCAATCCTGAAACGGATGCGGCAGAAGTAATGATGAAGATGGCCAGCCAGAATATCGGGCGGGCTTTGGTAATGAGAGAAAACGGAGATCTGGTCGGCCTGCTCAGTAGAACCGATATGATGCGTTTCATCCAGATGCATATGGTATTAGGAGAAGAATAAACAGGAGATTTGAAAGGAGAACCCATATTGAGCACAATAATGATCCCAGTAAAAAAGGGTTTGATCAAAAGCCTTGGTTTGCTATGGCTTCTAATTAAGATAATCATTCCGGTTTCCTTACTGGTAGCACTGCTCAACCATTTTGGAATCATGGAATTGCTGGCTGGTTTATTTTCACCGGCCATGGCATTATTCGGATTACCCGGTGAGGCCACCATAGCCCTGTTGTTAAGCGCTTTTGTTAATTTTTACGCTGCCCTCGGTGTCATAACTACCATGACCCTGAGCCCACAACAAATAACGGTCCTGGCTGTAATGATCGGTATTTGCCATGATTTGCCCATAGAAACTGCTGTTAGCAGTTACACGGGCTTAAGAATTCCTGCAGCAGCTACCCTGCGCATCTTTACTGCTATTGTAGCCGGGCTGCTCCTAAATCTTATTTATACCCTGGCCGCTGGAGGATAAAAAAAGATGGATATCCTAATTTTACTTTACAACACCATTATCGACAGTATCTTCAGCATAACCCGGATGGCTCTAATTCTAATACCGATCCTGGTTACCATTGAAATTGCCCGTCATTACCAGTTAATAGAAAAAGTTACAGTTAAGATAAAAGGAGCCCTAAAAATCCTTACTTTACCAGAAGAAGCAGCTTTTCCCATGCTGGCCGGTATTTTTTTTGGCATTGTTTTCGGAGCAGCTCTCATAATTGAATACTCTCGTGAGGGGTACCTGAACAAACGTGATCTACTCTTGATCGGTATCTTCATCAGCATCTGTCACTCTGTAGTTGAGGATACTTTTGTTCTGGCAGTATTTGGTGCTAACCCGGTAATCCTTTTAACCACCCGCTTAATTCTGGCAATCACAATAACCAGGCTAGCTGCTTTCTTGCTTGATCGATCCAACTTAAAACTTTCTTAAACCATGAAAGCCTGGTATTTTATAAAAACTTCTGCTATTTCTTCTGCCCACTGTAGCAACAACTCATCTCCCATAAACGGCGCCGCCAGCTGTAAACCGAGAGGCAAGCCGTTTTCAGCCCTTCCAGAAGGGATGGTCACTGTCGGCAACCCGGCGTGTGTCCAGGGTAAATTCATGCCCGGATCGCCAGTTGATTGCAATCCCTGTGGAGCAGGGCCTGCCGCAGAAGGTGTGACCCAAAGCCCAATCCCCTTATCCCTTAAAACCGTTTCCAGTTTTTCTCTTAATTCTTTCTGTTTGCCACGGGCAATGATCAATTCTTCTTCAGGAACACCCTGGCCCTCTTTGATTAATGCAGCCGTACGCGGCCGATACAAATCAGCAAAACGTCTAAATAGATCACTGTGCTCTCGGGCTATTTCAGCCGATATTAACTTGCGGTGCCACCTGGTAATCTCCTCTATATCATCAAGGATGCTTACCTCTTTAATAACATACCCTGATTCCTGCAATTTCATTAGTTGTTGTTTAAAGGCTTTCATTCCTTCCGGCGAAACCTGCTGTTCCATATACTTTCCTTTAGGCACTCCCAGAACAGGTTGATAACCAGCGCTAATCTCCTGCCAATTGTAGCAGAGGCTTGCTGCGGCCAGAGCCACTCCTTTAACATCCTGGGCAAAAAACCCGATATGGTCGGCAGAACGTGAAAAGTGTAATAACCCCTCTGTAGGGATGCGTTTATAACTGGCTTTGAATCCAATAACGCCACAATAAGCAGCGGGCCGATTAATTGATCCTACAGTTTGAGTCCCTAGAGTTAAAGGGCTAAACCCGGCAGCAACCGCAGCGGCGGAACCACTGCTTGAACCGCCCGGAGTATGTTCTGGATTATGAGGATTTTTGGTAGGGCCCGGTTCATAGTAAGCAAATTCAGTAGTTACCGTTTTCCCAAGTATAAGGGCTCCGGCCTGACGTAAGAAGCTGATGCAATCAGCTTCCGGGCCGGCAAATTCCTGGGGATCAATACTGCTGTTTGCCCTGGTAATAAAACCTTCCACATGAAAAATATCTTTAACTCCTACAAGGGCACCATATAAAGGTGGTCTTTTTTCAGGGTACGGGTATGTTTTCTGTAAAATTTCTGCTTCACCGAGCAATCTTTCCCGGCGTTCCGGTTCAGGTAGCAGGGCGTTAATCTCCCCGTCATACTTAGCGATACAATCACATTGCTCATTTACATATTCCTGTAAATCTATCTTTCCTTTAATCAAGTCATTTACAGTAGCAAATAGTGGAGCCGGGTGAAGATACATTACATGAACCTCCCTGTAATAAAAAATAGACCCGGTATCATTTCCGCCTAAAAAATCCAGGAATCTAAAAAGTGGGCGATCATTCCAGCGGCAATACAAAACACCAGGTGGAAACCCATTCTGAGCAAACTAAACCACAGTCCCAAAAACCCTCCTTCGAAGGGTATTCTTGATAAACCCAGCATAGTCCAGCCGGAAAGCATGGCTATGGTTGTTCCAAGCCCTGCTCCTGAAGCATAAATAGTTGCGATAATCGGGTAAGAGGCATAGGGGCCGAAAGCCATGATCATACCACCAAAAGCACCTAAAAAAACGCCGGTCAATCCAGCTTCCTGGGCCAACCAGCGTTTAATAAACTCCTCAGGAATTAAAACTTCAAGCAGCCCGGAAAGCAATATGGCCAGGACTATAACCGGCAAAGCAAGCACTAACTGGCGCAAACCGGCCTTTAAACCTGTCAAATGCCTGGACTGTTTTATGTTCACAATAAATAAAAGAAGGGCAATACTAAAAAAAATAAGTGTGGTTGCCAGCATTACTGTCCCCCTGTTTTCCATTTAACTCCTTTGACCCCGCAGGGGAAAAAAAGCTTGCTGATTAACCCCATGAGAAAAGGTACTGGAAAAGTAAGAATATAACGCAGGAAAGCAATCTCAGGATTTATCAGGCTAATTTCCAGCGGAAGCCTGGTAAAATCATAAACTTGCTTGCCTGACACGAAGGTGAACAGGAGGTAAAAGGGTATCCCTTTGCCTTTAAAACCGGCTAAAAAAGGGTAAAAAATATAGGGCCCGCCGGGGAATAATCCACCAGCCAGCGAACTCAGCAGTATCCCTTTAGAACCGGAATATTTTTGCATCCAGTTTTTAATCATATCCGCTGTTATTAAGGTTTGCAGCTGGCCGATTACCAGGAAAGCTGCAAATATCAGCAATAATGCCCTGTAAGCGGTTACACTTGATGCTATAAGCCCTTCTGTTACCAGATCCATTCCCCCGGTAAAAAAAGCCACGATTAATAAAATCAGCGAAATAACGGCCAGGGTAATAGTGGTGCTTTTCATAATAACCATCCTTTAGGAATCATTATATTTTAGACCGCTCAAAAAAGCTTTAAGCCCGGAGGAAAGGTCTTCTCTTCTGAGCGCATATTCAATGGTCGCTTCCAGAAACCCGAGTCGATCACCAACATCATAGCGGCGACCCTCAAAAGTATAAGCCCACATCGGTTCATTTTCAGCCAGGGTATTCAGGGCATCTGTAAGTTGAATCTCACCACCGGAACCAGGCTTTGTATATTCTAGAATATCGAATATTTCCGGCTCAATTATATAACGCCCCAGTACAGCCAGATCAGTTTTGGCTTCTTCCCGGGCCGGTTTTTCAGTAAGCCGGCTCACCCTGACCACTGTGCTTTCCGGGTCGTCGGATTCAACTGCCCCGTATTTATGGATATGATCAAAGCCTACTTTACGCACCCCTAAAATGGTAGATTTTTTACGGGTATAAACTTCTGCCATTTGAGCAATACAGGGAACCAGGGCATGAATTACGTCATCTCCAAGCAAAACAGCAAAAGGCTCCTTGCCGACAAAACGACGAGCGCAGTATACTGCATGCCCAAGGCCAAGAGGCTCTTTTTGGCGAATAAAGTAAATGTTAGCCATGTTACTGATTTTCTGCATTTCCTCTAATTCTTGCTTTTTATTTTTTCGATCCAGCAGTAGCTCCAGTTCAATATTGCGGTCAAAATGATCTTCAATGGATTGTTTATTACGCCCAGTGATAATCAAGATGTCTTCAATACCAGCTGCAACTGCTTCTTCAACAACATACTGGATGGTAGGTTTATCAACAATGGGCAACATTTCTTTAGGTTGTGCTTTTGATGCCGGCAAAAAGCGGGTCCCCAGGCCTGCAGCAGGAATAACTGCTTTTTTAATGATCATTTCTACCAATCACCACCTCTTATTTTTAAGACCTTCTTATAAGAAATTCCATTAAACATAACTTTTCCCTTCTCCTGTCCTGTTATTATGAACTGGAAGCTTTTATTTAAGTGTTACCACGTTTTTAAAAAATCTGCTTTCATCCGAATGAAGAAGAAATAAGAATTAGGTTTAAAGGATTAATAAAGTCAACAGGAAGGAAATTGATCGGTTTAGCTGTTACAAGCAGGCTGATGCTCGTTTGCATAGCCCTGATAAGTTAAGTACTCATAATTTCTACCTGCCACGTAGAGTCAGGAACAATTTTTAGGCGATTCTTAACAGAAGAAGTTTGACTGGACAGGGTCAATCTAAACAAAGATGATTTTGAAATGTTCGGCCTGTTTTAAATTAGCCCGGCAGTTTTTGCGGAGGCTATTCGATTGTTGCTGTAGCAAAGAGATGCCCAGGCAGGCCAAAAAATCCGCCCAGCGTAAAATTTGCCCTAATTTAACAACGGAAAGTTGCTTTTCACTTAACCTGATTCAGTTTCCCAGTGCAGTCCATCTCCTTTTTCTACAGTAACCAGTTCCGGGTACTCTTCCCTCACCCTGGCATCAACTTCAGGAGGGATAATAGGGTCTGATGGCTCTTGAAGAATCTTGGCAGCAAGCTCTTCTGCCCTTTTCCAGCTATCCTTGCTGCCGGCATCAAGCCAGCGCTGGTAAGATTGCCGGTCACTGGCCTGCGGTGCAAAACTTTCAGTACGCATGTACTTTATCGTATGTTCTTCACTGAGATAATTACCACCTGGCCCAACTTTGGCTATAATATCATAAGCCAGGCTTTCCGGATTAATTTCAATACCCCGTAAGGTACGCAGGCAGCTACCAACAATATCATTGTCAATAATATACTGGGCATAAGAAACAGTAAGAGCCCCGTCAAGCATACCAAATGCCTCATGAATAAAATTACCACCGGCTAAAGCGGCCAACATACCGGTTGTTGCACTTTCATGGGCAGCCTGCGCATCTGGAAGCTTAGAATCAGTAGTACCCACGGTTAAATAGCAAGGTAAACGATAATAATGGGCCATCTGGGTAATAGCTGCATTCATCAAGCCCGATTCAATGCTGCCCATTAAAAAAGACATGGTCCGCATATCCATTGTTATCGGAACAGCGCTGTATAAAACTGGTGTGCCAGGATTGACCAGTTGGCTGAGCATAACTCCCATCAGGGCTTCTGCATTTTGCTGGACCAGGGTGCCGGCCAGGGTAATTGGTGCTGTCGCACCTGCTGCTGGTGCAGTTGAAGTAGCCAGGGGCAAACCGTATCGGGCCACTTCCATAATATACTCTGCATGCTCAGAGCTTATTTTCAAAGGACTGGTTATAGAAGATATAAAACCAAGAAAAGGCCTGCGCTGAAGATTTTCCAGGCCACCGGCAATAATTGAAGCAATTTTTATAGAATCTTCCAAACCTTGCTTGCTAAAGATTCCTCCCATAATCGGTTTTCCAGTATTCAAAAGAGCTTGATACTTGGTATTTATATCTACTGTTTCTATATTGATATCATGAGGGTAAAGAGGGTTTATAAAAAAATTCAGGTGCTCAAGCTGGTCGGCCAGCCTGGCAAATTCAGCTACATCATGGATCTCACCTGGTCTTTTGTTACGTTCAAGGTCAAGCACGTAAAGAGCCAAACCACCGGTGCCAAAATTAACTTTTTTACCACCTATGGTAATATCTTTCCCTTCCTGTCGCCCATAAAAAACAAATTCTGCCGGCGCCTGCTTAACACAGCGGGATACAAGATCACGCGTTACATAGATTCGGTGGCGCTCGTAATCAACTTTAGCTCCATTTTTTTCAAATATTTCAAGGGCAGGAGGATAATTGATTTCAAAACCTACATTTTCCAGGACTTTGATGGAAGTGTCATGAACCTGACTGATTTCTTTTTCTGTTAGAACTTTATATCCTCCACCTTCATAAGTCAATTTTTCCATGATATCAATCCTCCTGGAGTAATTTAATAATTTGCCATTTATTTAAAGTTTTACTGCTGGTTAAATGTTTCCCATTTTTGAACCAAAGCCCTGATCAAATCCGCCCTGGTAATTATGCCTTTTAGGATATCATCTTCATCTGTAACAGGAATACGATTAATTGCATTGTCGTACATCAGGCGGCTTACTTTGTAAAGCGAATCTTCTTCTTTAACCAAAACCACATCTGTAGTCATCAGTGTTTCTATGCTTGTGGCCGCGACAAGTTCTATTACCTCCACTCCGCGATGTGTAATATCAACATGAAGAACCTCTTTCCCTTTGGTAAAAACCTGATGGGGGTCTCGCAAAGGCTGCCCGATTATTTGCTGGGTGTAACGTAAAATATCTGTTTCAGACAAGATTCCAATTACCTTATTTTGATCATCTGTCACTGGCATCCCACTAAACTTATTTTCATCCAGAATTTCAGCAGCTCTCTTCAGTGAAGTATCCGCTTTCACGCTAATTACTGGAGAAGTCATAACATCTTTAGCCAACACCGCCATTTTAATCCCTCCAATATAGCTTTTTACAATTTTTTAAACAACTAACCCTGATAAAAGACTTCTAAATAAAAAATACAATCACCACCTGGTTAGATTCTCAACGGATCAACTTAAAAAGGCAAGCAAGATTGTTCCTGCTTGCCCCTTGTTAGAAAAATAAAAATCTCTTATCCTTTAGACTGTATCATAAGTTTAGGCGATTTTACAAGATGCCTGACAATTTGGTCTTATATAACGACTGCTTATAATTAAGTAATTCAAGAACCATCACTTATTGATCTCAATTATACCTACCAAACCATGACCAAGACCATGGCCCTGTTGAAGATTCATTTCCAGGCTGCGAATGGCATATCCAAGTTGCGCCTCGATTAAATCTGCCCTGATATCGCCGTAAAGACCTTTACTTCCTTCCAGGCTCTGCCTCATCACCCGGTATGCTTTCTCAAGCGGTTTTACATCAGTATGCGGCGGATAAGGAAGCAATTCTTCGTCGCCATCATAATGTTCCATCAGGACCATGGTGTAATCAACCAAGGCATTCCAGCTGTCAGCCAATCTTTGCAGGGCTTCATTCTGCCAATCAAACCCTTCACGGGGCTTATAGTCCACTTTGAGATCCGGGAAATAAGTCCTCAAGCCTCGCTCAAAAAGCGAAGAAACCATGAGGCGCAAGGGCTGAGGATTGCCATTATAGGTCCCGGTTTCAATATGTCTACCTACAAACAGGGAACGATCAAAAAAACGTAATACCTTCAGCTCTACTCCAGCCTTACGAGCTGCATTTTCGAGAATTTTAAAAACTTCAGCCGGCGTCATAAGCCGCAGGGGAAATGAAGAGAGTTCTACACTATCTCGATCATTTTCAGAATAGAGATAGTTAATCACATAGTCAATATAGGATACTTCTTCCGGATCATGAGTCCACAGGTTTTGCCACTCATAAGAATAGCGACCGATAAAATCAGCCAGGATCAGGCTCCCATCTTTACCATGCTTACCCATATCTACAAAAAGCTTTTCTAATTCCTCGTTGGTACAATGAGACAGGGTGCCGTAAGATGTAAAGTAAAGATCATAAGGTTCTTCACCTTCATCTACCGGCAAACCATTGGAAAAATCCCCTTTGCAGAAATTGACATGCTCGTAATCGCCAAAAATATCTTCGGCTTCTTTAAGCAGTTCGATACTTAAATCAATACCTTTGTAGTGATCCATCATTTCGTCTTTAATCAAACGGGTATCGAATTGCGAAAGCCTTGTGCCACGGGCCATTTTACTGAGCAGGTCATAACCATCCCCGGTGCCACATCCCAGATCATAAAAACGCAACCCTTCGCCGCCCTCCATGTAATTCTTCTTTACGACATCCTCTATATAAGGCCTGAGGTAGTATTTAGTAATAAAATCTTCAAACTGGGTGCGGACATGGTCATATTTACAGCGCAAACCAGTTACCTGCTCACTATATCTGCCATGTCTTATCGCCTCAGAATAAGCCTTATCGGCATCCATCCTATTTCATCCCTCCTGCCTGTATTAAATTCTCTGCAACCCGGATAGCAGCAAAAGCATCTTTACCATAACCATCT
>PWMM01000157.1 GCA_003558195.1 Syntrophomonadaceae bacterium | reverse complement strand
GCAGCTACCAGGTCGCCACCTCCAACTACTGAATAAGCTTCACTTTTCGCTATTGCTCCGGCAACCTGACTGGTACCCTGATCAAAAGGAGGAACTTCGAAGACCCCTAGAGGACCATTCCAGATAATCATTGCAGATTTGGCTAGATATTCGGCAAATACTTTAACGGTTGCAGGACCAATATCAACAGCCTGCCAATCTTTATCTACATTTTCGGCTGCTACTACTTTAGACAGGCTATCTTTTTTTAAAGTTTTAGAAACTACCAGGTCAACAGGTAAAACCAGTCGGCATTTATGAGTTTTACTTTCATTAATAATTGATAAAGCTGTATCCAGTAATTCTTTTTCATAAAACGAACTGCCAAGGCTGGCACCTGAGGCCACAAGGAAGGTGTTAGCCATCCCTCCTCCAATCAATAGCTGGTCAGCCAATTCAAGAAAACGCCTTATAACATTAATTTTATCTGATACTTTCGCCCCGCCCATAATCACGGTCAGGGGATGTCGCGGTTCATCAAGACATCTAGAGAGCTCCTCAATCTCTTTTATCATCAGTAAACCTGCTACAGCAGGTACATATTCAGCCACCCCTACAGTAGAAGCATGGCTTCGATGAGCCATTCCAAAAGCATCATTGACTGTAAGATCAACAGGCTCGGAAAGCTGCCTGGCAAACTCCGCATCATTGTTTTCTTCACCTTTTTCAAAACGCAGGTTTTCTAAAAGCAAGATGTCTCCAGCCTGCATTGCACTAACCGCTTTTAAAACCTTTGGACCTACTACCTGGTCTATTTTCTTAACCGGCTTCCCTAGTAATTCGCTCAGTTTTACAGCAATAGGATCCGTTTTTAAATCTGGAACAGGCTGACCTTTAGGGCGTCCCAGGTGGGAAGCAAGAATGAGCTTTGCTCCCCTGGATATTAAGTGTTCTATTGTCGGTATTACAGCCCTGATCCTGGTATCATCTCGAACTCTTCCCTGATCTAGTGGAACATTGAAGTCAGCTCGTAATAAAATAATCTTCTGGCTTACATCAATATCAGTAATACTTTTTTTAAAGATCAACTGCATTCACCATCCTACAATTCAATTACGTCGCTTATAAGAAGGAGGAATTGAAAGATCCTCTCTGTATTTTGCCACAGTCCGCCTTGAAATAACAATATTTCGCTCTTTTAATAGTGCAGTTAAGGACTTATCACTTAAGGGTTTACCAGGATCTTCAGAATCGATAATCTCACGAATATGGGTCTTAATACTCGGTGCTGATTGCCCTGATCCATTTGCCTTACTAAAACCACTGGAAAAGAAAAACTTTAATGGAAAGAGGCCTCGAGGTGTTTGTACATATTTATTGGCGGCAGCCCTGCTCACTGTCGATTCATGAACTCCCACATTCTGAGCTACTTCTTTAAGAGTAAGCGGTTTTAGCTTTTTAATCCCTTGATCTAAAAATGGTTTTTGTATATCAACAATCTGCTGGGCTACTTTAAAAAGGGTAACCCTTCTTTGCTCAATGCTACGGATTAACCAGAAAGCTTTTTCAATTTTATTCTTAATAAAAGTACATAGCTGATCATCATTATGCCTCCCCTGCAACATCTTCTTATAAAAAGGGCTGATCATCAGCTGAGGCATTGTGCCTTCATTACCCGTAACTACATATTGGCCATCAACTTTTTCGACAATCACATCAGGCATAATATAGCGGGTTTCCTCACCTTCACCATAAACACTGCCGGGTTTTGGATTTAAGGTGCGAATATACTCAACTGCTTTTTTTACAGTTTCCTCATTACATTTAAGGCGTGAAGCAATATAACGGTACCTTCCATCAGCAGCGGCAGGGAGGTACTGATTAACTATTTCGATGACCATGTCAGGCGGGTTGCTTACTTTTTTTATTTGCAAACAAAGGCATTCTTGAAGGTTTCGACAACCAACACCTGGCGGCTCCAGTCTTTGAACCAGTTTGAGAGCATCCTCCAGCTCTCTCACTTTCACTCCAAGAACAGGTGCAAACTCTTCCAATTCTCCTTGCAAATATCCGTTACGATCCAGGTTGCCTGCTAAAAAAGCAGCTAATTTGTATTGCCGATCATTGATTGAAAGCATGCGCAACTGGCTGAGCAAGTCTTCAAGCATCGTATCGGCCACACCAGCACAATTCTCTAATGCAGGCTGATTGTCATTCGCCTTTCTTACATTGCCGCCCTTTTCAGTGCTGGAATCAAGCCCCATATCTTGCATATATTCGTCCCATGGAAAATCCTTGTCATTAATTATGTCATCTTGATCAGTTATTTCCTGCTGCGCTTCAGCTCCATCGTTTTTTTCATCTTCAGGCCCTTCCACCACTTCTAAAACTGGATTGTCAACCAGCTCTTGCTGAATATGATCTTGAAGATCCAAGGTAGAATACTGCAGAAGAGTAATAGCAAGTTTAAGCTCAGGAGTGATGATCAATTTTTGAGTTTGTTCGAGTTTCAGATCGTAATCAAGCTTCACTACGAGCTCCCCTGCCTTTCAAAAATGCTAATCGATGATCAAATAGCATTAAAGTCAATGTAATTTGCGGTATAATTGATGTATACAATTTCGACAGGATTAAAGCAACTCCTGCTTCTGGTTTCAGTTATTGGCATGGTTTTTGCTGGAGTCTAATAATTCTTAGTTTTAGAATCAAACATCTTGCTTAATTGGCGAAACCGGTGATTCATTCCTGATTTACTAACCGGAGGTTCGAGACTACGGCCTAATTCCGTTAGTGATGCATCCGGATATTTCTTTCTAGCCAGGGCTGCTTCACGAAGCGATGGTGGCAGGTTGTTTAGCCCAACTTGCTGATCAGCATGGTCGATTAGATTAAGTTGCTGCTGAGCCGAAGCAACGACTTTTTCCAGGTTAGCCGTTTCACAGTTAACAATCCGGTTTACCTGGTTACGCATACTTCGAAAAACTCGCATACTTTCCAGCTCCAGCAAAGCATTGCCAGCTCCAATAATCCTAAGGAAATCAGCTATAAGCTCAGCACTTTTAAAATAGAGATTCACATAATCCTCTCGGCGTCTTAATACAGCTTTTAAATTAAATTGTTTCAGCAAAGTTTGGTAATTCAGGGCATCTTCCATACTAGCACATTTTATTTCCAGATGATACCCAGAACGCCTGGAAATACTCATAGTACCTCCAGCTATAAAAGCTCCCCTGAGAAAAGCTCTACAACAGCATGATCTTTTGGGAAGCACAGTTTTTAAGCCAGGCCCATTATTATTACGCCCAACAATATCTATGTCAAGGTAAACCAGCAACGCATCAATCTGATCTTGACCTCGTATTTGAACCAAAAACCGGGTTTTGTCTAAACGCCTTTCCTGCTCCTTGATTATTGAGGGTGCTTTAATGCCTGCCTGTCTGAGCAAATTAAATAATCGGCGGGCTACTGCATTATCATCGACAGACAAAGATAAAAAATGCATATTATGACGAATGTTATAATAACCGTTCCTGAGCAAAAGGGCTTTTAATTCCCATGAACCACAGCAGGTCAAAGGTTCATCGAGCCTGGCCAATTCATTTTTTACCTGCCTGGTTAATGACAAACTAAATGAGCCTCCATTAAGTTTTATGAATATCTTTATGTTCAACAGTCAAGTTAAAACTGGACCCCAATTTTTTTGCAATTTCATTAGCGATGACAACGGATCGATGTTTGCCTCCTGTACAACCAATAGCAACTACCAGGCAGGCTTTACCTTCCTTGATATAAAAGGGAATTGAGAATTCCAGTAAGTCTAGCAGTTTAAGATAATACTGCTTGCTTTCTGGCCAACGCCAGATATATGCTTTTACCTGGTCATCATCTCCAGTTTTATCAGCCAAATGCTCAACATAATGTGGATTTGGCAAAAACCGGACATCAAAAACAAGGTCCGCATGGCGGGGCAATCCATATTTAAAACCAAAAGATACAATACTGATCTGCATACTTTTATCTAACTGCTCAGGTTCATAGAGCTCGACAATCCTGGCTTTTAATTCCCATGGTTTTAAATAAGTAGTGTCTATTTCTTTATGTGCTTTACCTCTTAATTCGCTTAAGCCTTTCCTTTCTATTTGTATCGCCTCAGGCAAGCTCACTTTAAAAAACGGGTGGCGCCTCCGAGTTTCTTTATACCGGTTAATGAGTGTTTCATCATCTGCTACCAGGAACAAAATCTCATAATCTACAGCCTGTTTTTCCAGGTCTTGTAAGGATTCAAATAGATCCTCAAAAAAAGCAGCACCCCTCATGTCACAGACCAGGGCAACTTTCTTGTTATCCGACTGAACGAATAATTCAGCAAACTTGCCAATTAAAGTAGGGGGCATATTATCAACACAATAGTAACCTAAGTCTTCAAAGCTATTTAAAGCATGACTCTTACCGGCCCCGGATAGCCCTGTTATAATAATAAGCCTGATGGATTGATCTTTGGTGCTTGTTATATCAAAACCTCCCAGAAAGATTAGTAATCAAGAAAAAGCAACCTCTTGCCCTTATTATATTATTGCCTAGAAGAATGAGGTCGATTTATAAGATCTAAACTTTGTTGCATATTTTAATAATCAAGCTTCTTATAAATAGCCCTGTTCATTACCTTAAACCATGATTTTAAGATAGCTGACTATATATTACAAGTAAAAGCACGACTTACTGAACGCTTTGTTGGTCTAAAACATATTTTTCAATAATTTCAGCAACACCATCTTCATTGTGTGGTCCGGTAACCAGTGCTGCTTTTTTTAAAACTTCCGGTTTAGCATTGGCCACCGCTACTCCCAGACCGGCAAATCCCAACATGTCAAGATCATTGTACCCATCTCCAAAAGCGATGATCTCTTCTGCTTTAATGTTTTCCTTGCAAGCAATCCATTGTAAAGCCTGGCCCTTGGTAGCCTTTTTATCAGTAGCTTCCAAAAAATAGGGGCGAGATTGCAAAATTGATAGTTTATCCCCGTAATATTTTTTCAAATAAGATTCTATTTCATCTATCTTACCGTCCCGGGATATAATACTTAACTTAGTAGGATTAAACTGCTGTTCTTTTAAATAGTTAACCAGGTTACCTACAGGATGGAAATCAATATTGGTTAGAGATCGGTAATAGCGAGTATGCTCATTTTCTTCCCTGACATATAGATTGTCACCTATAAACATATTGATATGCAAACCGTTTCGATCTGTTTCTTCTATTAAATCGATAGCCATTTTATTGTCCAGGGGGCGATGTAACAGAACCTTGTTACTGCGCGCTGTTTTTATCATGGCCCCATGGTAATTAATGAGAGGCCAGTCATAATCCAAACCCAGATCACTCATATATCTCACGCTTGTTTTGAACATACGCCCGGTAGCAATAATAAATTTTAGTCCAAGAGCAACCGCTTTCTGGACAGCATCCCGGTTACGGTTCGATATTTCAGAGTTTTCATCAAGCAGGGTATAATCTAAATCCGCTGCAATAAGGCGGAAGCGCATATTAAAACACCTCAAGCTTAGTATAACACAACTGTGATATGCTTTTTTACCTAAGACCACAACACAAAAAGATATCTGCCTGCAAAACAGGCTCACCTTAAAATAATATTCACTGATTCAGCTATATTTAAAAAAAATGGAATCATGCTAGCCCATTTAATTCAACATTTAGGACATGTTTAGCAAAATATTTATTAAGGTTCCGCAAAAAATGAATTTATAAGTCGATTGGAAAAGGCTATTTTCTGATGTTATAACTAGATTAATATATGCCATGACCTGGTAAAAATCAGGAAAAAGAAGTGCCAAAAATGAAACTGCATGCGGAAAGAATTATTTTACTTCATTGTCAAGATGCAAGCTTTGATAGATTTTTTCTGCCAGGTTCCGGCTAATGCCTGGTACTTCAGCCAGCTGATCAAGACTTGCTTTTTGCATGCGATCCATATTGCTAAAATAATTCAATAGGGCTTTACGGCGTGAAGGCCCTACACCAGGAATATCCTCAAGCCTGGAATGGGTAATGCTGCGTAAACGCTTGCTGCGGTGACCACTAATTGCAAAACGGTGCACTTCATCTCGTATCCGTTGCATAAATTTTAATAAAGGATTATTGGCAGGCAGGCGTAACGGCAGCAATGTATGCTCAAAGAATAACCGGTCTGGATCTTTAGCCAGGGCAGCCAGTGGTACTTTTTCGAGTTTGGTTCCAGATAAAGCTTTCCTGGCGGCACTTAATTGACCTCTTCCACCATCGATAAGAATGAAATCTGGCAAAGGCCAGTTTTCCTGCCCGGCTCTTCTTTTTAAAACTTCCTGGAGAGCTCCATAATCATCACCTGGTTCAGCAGTGCGCACATTAAAGCGGCGATAACCTTCTTTATATGGCTTCCCTGAGCGAAAAACAACCATGGCTCCAACAGGATTCTCACCTCGCAAATGAGAAATATCGAATCCCTCGATCATTTCCGGTGGGGAGTCATTACCAATTAGCCGGCCCAATTCTTCCAGGGGCTGTTCGATAGTTCGCGATTCTTGCTCAGTATCATCTTTCAGACGCAAACAGCAATTGCGCCTGGCCAAATCAACCAGCTTTTTTAAAGAACCACGTCTGGGGATACGCAGCTCTACTTTACGACCGGCCTTACCCTTTAGCCACTCCTTGAGTAATTCAATCTCGGCAGGCTGATTTGAAGTTAGTATTTGAGGAGGCAAGCTCTCCGCCTGGTTATAATATGACTTTATAAAAGAAGCGATTACTTCTTCATCTTCAACTTCTTCCGCACCGCTTAACGTAAAATGTTCCTGGCTAAGTAGTTTGCCTCCCCGGATCTTGAACATATGTATAGCTGTCCGATTCTCATACCTGCCCAGCGCCAGAATGTCTCTTTCGGCATCATCATTATTCAGGGTCATTTTTTGTTGTTGACCAGCCACTCTCTGCAGCGCCTGCAAGCGATCGCGCAGCGAAGCTGCTTCTTCAAAACGACAATCTTGAGCCGCTTGATCCATTTGAATTTTTAGGTTACCCTCTAATTCTTGATACTTGCCCTGTAAAAATAGGTTTACCTGGCTGACAATCCTGTTATATCTTTCCATTGTAACATTATCCCGGCCACGGCATGGCGCCAGGCAGCGGGCCATCTGGTAATTCAGGCAAGGGCGATGTGGCGAGGGAGAACCATCCAGTGCCTGGCGGCAGCGACGCAATGGAAAGCTAGCACCAACAAAGCGCATCGTTTCTCGAACAGCCCTTACATCAGTAAAAGGGCCAAAACGTTTTTCTTCCCTGCCGGGAAATACCTGGTATCGGCCACGCTTTCCACTTAGCTGTGAAAGGCGCAGCAATTCCAGCCGCGGATATAGCTCAGGCGTAAGGATCAGGTAGGGGTAATCTTTATCATCTTTTAAGTTCACATTGAAACGAGGACGATATTCCTTGATTAAATTACACTCTAAGATCAATGCCTCAACTTCAGTATCAGTAACCATGTAATCAATATCGGATAACCTTGCCTGCAACGAACGAAGGCGCGGCGATATTGTTTCATTTACCGTTAAATATGACCTCAGGCGGTGGCACAAAGAATTAGCCTTGCCAACATAAATAACACGGCCATATTTATCTTTTAATAAATATACCCCCGGCATGGCTGGAATCTGCTTAATTTTATCTTTTAACTGTTCTAACATACCTTCAAAATCCATTATTTATGTTTCGGCAACATTAAAAGTTCGGGTAAGGGCACCGGATAGCCAGCGACCGGTATAAGATTCCTCACAAGCTGCAACCTCTTCCGGTGAACCTGAAGCAACAACCCAACCTCCCTTGTCACCGCCTTCCGGGCCAAGATCAATAATGTGATCGGCTCTTTTAAGTACATCCAGGTTATGTTCAATCACCACTACAGTATTGCCAGTATCTACCAGTCGATCCAGGATGAGCAGTAATTTGCTGATATCATCCAGGTGCAGGCCGGTAGTCGGTTCATCAAGAATATAGAGGCTGCGTCCGTTACTACGTCGAGATAGTTCTGTAGAGAGCTTTACCCTCTGGGCTTCACCACCGGAAAGTGTAGTAGCCGGTTGGCCCAACCTGATGTACCCGAGTCCAACATCAAACAATAGTTGTAATTTACGATGAATTTTTGGAATAGCTGAGAAAAAATCAAGCGCTTCTTCCACGGTCATATCAAGAATATCAGCAATGTTTTTCTCCTTGTAACGGACCTCTAAAGTTTCCCGGTTATATCTTTTGCCCCGGCATACTTCGCAGGGAACATAAACATCAGGCAAAAAGTGCATCTCAATCTTTAAAATACCATCTCCCCGGCATGCCTCACAACGTCCTCCTTTTACGTTAAAGCTGAAACGCCCTGGTTTATAGCCACGACGCCTGGACTCCTGGGTTTTGGCGAAAATTTCCCTGACCCCGTCAAATAAACCTGTATAAGTAGCCGGATTCGATCGCGGCGTTCTTCCAATGGGAGATTGATCAATAACAATGACCTTATCCAGCAGTTCTACTCCCTCAAGTTTTTTATGTTTTCCAGGTTGTTCCCGGGAACGATGCAGTTTTTGAGCCAACGATCTCGCCAATATTTCATTTACCAATGTACTTTTACCCGAACCCGACACCCCGGCAACACAGTTAAATAAACCCAGCGGGATCCCCACGTCTATATTTTTCAGGTTATGCTCTTCAGCGCCACGAATCCACAATTTGCGGTCGTTAGCTAGACGCCTCTTTCTGGGAACTGTTACCTCTCGCCTGCCAGCCAGGTAGTCACCGGTAATTGATCCTGTATTTTCAATTATATCTTCCACGCTGCCCTGTGCTACGATTTTACCCCCAGCTGCACCCGCACCAGGGCCAATATCAACCAGGTGGTCAGCGCTTCGAATCGTTTCTTCATCATGTTCAACCACCAGAACAGTATTGCCAAGATCTCGCAATTTTTTTAATGTACTGTTTAAACGAGCAATATCCCTCTGGTGAAGGCCAATGGAGGGTTCATCAAGGATATATATGACTCCAGTCAACCCGGAACCAATCTGTGTAGCCAACCTGATTCTTTGTGCTTCACCACCTGACAGTGTAGAAGCAGCCCGGTCTAAAGTCAAATACTGCAGGCCAACATGACTTAGAAACTGCAAACGTTCGCCAATCTCTTTCAAAACCTGGCGAGCAATATAATTCT
>PWMM01000294.1 GCA_003558195.1 Syntrophomonadaceae bacterium | reverse complement strand
CTTCCCGGTCATGCGGGATATCGGCTGTAGTGCGGAAAGTAATTTCCGGATCTCTGCCCCGGTCATGGTCGATACTGGTTATTTCCAGTCCGGCCCCACTTACTTCATAATCATCCGGATCAGTGCTGTAACTGATTCCTTCACTATCAGGGATCTCCAGAATTATGTATTCACCACGGGCCATGCGGCCATCTAAGGTGAACCTGAACTCCTGAGGTTGACCAGATTCATCACCTCTTAAATCAGTAGCAGATGGTCTTACAAGACGGTAGACGCGCTCTTCTACAACCTCAACGTAGGTTTTGGCTTCGTAGAGATCTTTACCTCCTGCACCATCTCTTTCTTTCAGCACACCCCTGATCCGGAAGACACCGGTTTTATCAGGTGCTGCCGTTAAGGTATAGCGATCTTCAGATTGAGCCTGGGTTAGGTCTTCCCGTCCGCTGGGACTAATCCGCAAGGCGTTTTCGTCACCGGAGTAACGCTCTATAGTGACATCTACCCAGTAATTGAGGTTGTCCTGCGCGATAGCAGTATAGCTGTCGCCATACTGATCCAGGAAGAAGAATTGGAAGTTCCTGGTTGTCCCCTGGGTCATCGGCAGGTACGGGGGAGTTAACCTGGTAATCAACCTGGGCAGGTAAATCCGATCCGGGACTCTTGGAGCTGAAACTTTGATCTCTTTTACATCATCAGTTTCAAAACCGTTATCTTTCAAAGAGACCCTGATATCGGCGTAACCTTCCTCTCCCACCTGGCCAATTCTTAGATAACCCCTGTAGGGGTGTAGGAACCTGGTTTCTATGGATAGTTCACCATCTGCGATCACGCTCTGGTTGTTAGACTCTAATTCAAACTTGCCTTCTTGATAATCTGCAGCAATTTGCCAGGCAGTTCTTTCATTACCAAACTGATCTATTACCGTTAAGGGTATATAGATATCGGTATCAGCTGTCCAGGGTTTGTTTGGACGTTTGCCGGCAATGATGTTGCTCACGTTGCCATCGGTCCTGCCATCTGCAATCAGGCCGATAGTAACACCGGTAGAATAAGGTTCTCGTTCCACCCGAATTGATTTAGTGAACCTTTCACCGGTAGCATTAATGATTACACTGATCGTAATGTCATCATCTCCGCTGGTCATTCTTCTTGTATCAAGAAAGATAGCAGCAGGTTTGTCGGGTTGAGTGCCGTAATCTTTATCTTTCAGGTATAAAAGAAGATCCTCATTCGAAGAAACCAGTGTGATTTGCCCCTGCAGTTCTCCGTAAGTTAACCGGTCCACACCGTCATCATCGATTGCCCTTTCAATTAGGATCCTGGCAGCAGGATTCCAACCGATTTCAATATGATCCCTTGGTGGAGGCATCGGGGTAACCGCTCCGAAGACGAAATCCTCTATCGGCATGGTGCCGGTTATACCGAGCGTGCGTTTTTCTTTAACTCCTGAGCTGGGATCAACTACGGTTAAAACAACGGTGTCCTCAACTGTAAAGGGAGTATGCCAGCTGGGCACATCAATTGTAACTTTACCCCGGTTGTTGTCATAAACAGTACCGGCCCCCAGTGAACTGGTCCAGTTCAGGTTAGAAGCTATCCGGTCACTGGTAATATCTTCACCGTACTGGTTATAAACCCGGTAATGCCCGATAGCCCGGTAGTGATCATCGGGGTCGATAACCATGTTAGGAGAAGTAATGATGATCTTATCTACCCTTTCACGCTCTACCCTGATTTCATAATGGACCTTGTCGAGACCAAGGCCTTCAATAGTTACCAGGTAATTATCTGGTACATAATTGATTTTCCTTCTCAAGTTAACTTGCCTGTTGTTATCTGTCCAGTGCGCACTGACATGCGCCACCGCAATTGTCTGCTGGGCTGTAGGCATACGCTTTACAGTAATTCTTGCATCATCGGGATTAGCGATGCGTTTGCCAAAATCAACGGTGATGGTTTTCTTGTCGGTAACAGTTACACTAACATCGGCATCAACAGGATCACAGGGGAATTCATCGATAATGCCCAGGCTGTACTGCATGATCAGTGTGACATCCTGAACATTGACAACCCCGTCACAATTGACATCAGCCCATTTCTCCACATCAGCGTCAAGTTTTTCGATTTCAAGGATGTGTCTCATTACAAGAACAACGTCCCTTACATCAACTACGCCATCTTCATTAACATCGCCAAGCGAGCCTGTTCCGGCAAAGGCAGTTGATGAAATCAAAAACAGGAAAAGAAATATAGAGAGCAAAGTCAAAGCGCTTTTTGCTCCTGCTCTCTTCCTAATAGATTTCTGCATTTCATTACCCTCACTTTCTTAAAAAAGATAGACACTATTATGATTAAATCTAATCGAATTGGTTGTTTAAATTTTGTTCTCCCTGATTAAAGATTTTTATTTTTTACTGTGTTTAGGTTTATAGGCTTTCTGTGATTTCCTGAAAAAATAAAAGCCCCCTAAACCTAAAACGGCTAGTGCAATTAAAATAATAATTAGGGTTATAGAACCGCCTTCGCTTTCTGCGCCGACGGCTAAATCGTCATCGTTATCTTGATCTCCTGGTAAAGCCTCATTTTCATCATTCTCATGATTAGTTTCATTTTCTGCAATTTCTTCTTGCTCCACCCCCGCTTCTTCAACGGTTATCTTACCTGAAACCGGTTCTTGCGGTTCGATTTCATCGGGAGAGATAATGAGATCCGCAAAATCAAGAGTGCTTTCACCTGCTTCCAATAATTCAAACTGGACTTCAAATAATACTCCTTCATCAACAGTATCGGCAGCAGCAGTTACCCACATAAACTTCATTTGGCCTGAATCATATTCTTTGTTAACCATGTGCATGCCACTGGTGGCATCCGATACCAGACTGCCACTTTCAACAGAAACCGGCTTAACCCTGGCAGGGTTAAAATTCAAAACGAATTGTCCACCTTCTGTTCCTTTAGCATTTTCAATCCAGATGGTAACCGTAACTGTTTCGCCACTATGGGCTTTTTCTTCAGAGGCACTTAACTTAACATTCTCTTCAGCCCCTGATACCGCTGCCGGCAGGCTAAAAAGTATTATTAAAACCATTATTAGTAATTGCAGCAACTCAGTTTTACGTTTCTTTCGCATGTGTGTCACAAACCTTATTAGAATAATTGGATCGCTTAACCAATATAATACTATAACCTCGACCATAGCTGATGCGGCGGTGATTTGGAACACCACCGCATCAGGTCTTTACTCTTAAGAATCTTGCAATTACCTGGAAGCCGGATAACCGCGCTTGACGTAAAATACCAGGCCCGCTAAAAGAATCAGCATACCCAGCGGAAGCAGGTAGTGCATCATACCGGTCGGCGGGGTGGGAACGAGCCCCTCCAACTCCTTGATCCGGTTTTCTGCTGCCCGCAACCTGTCAAGATAGAGAAAATCAGCATCTACTGCGCCATGTTCGGTTTTTGCCCTGTCTACCAGTGCCCTCGCAGCTACCACAGCTGGTTTGTCATCAAGAGTTAAAATATCGACCGAAGGCAAGGCCAAAATAGCATCATCGGCTGCCTTAATCGCCTCGAGCTTGGCAATTTTCTTCTCCGCATCTTCCAGTTTTGCCAGGTCGTCGAAATCTGCATCTTCGGCACCAAGGTCTTTAGCCTCATCTACCAGATCGCGAGCTCTTTGCACATCTGCCTTATCAGCCAAGGTAAGATCTTCTACTGCCGGAAGGGCGGCGATAGCTGCATTAGCATCATCAATAGCTTTCTTAAGCTCATCTACGGGATCTTCAGAGGTAATTTTCCCTGAAGAAGGCGCAGCTACATCCACATCATCTGGAGAAATAACGATATTGCTGAAATTAAGATTGGTTTCTCCCTCATCTACAATCTCAAAAACGATAGTGCCAACAGTTCCTGAACCAGCATCTGATCCTTCAGCAGTTACCCAGATTACCCTTAACTGGCCGTCAGCCAAATCGAGGTTGTAATCAAAAAGGTTACCCGATACATCGGGGACAAAACCACCCCTGGCAGCGGATACAGGTGCAACTACATCACTGTCAAAGGATAAATCGAACTGCCCGCCCTCAGTATTAAGAGCATTTTCAATGCTAATGGTTACTGTAACTTCATCATCCACTGCACCTGTTTCACTGCTGGCGCTAAGCCTGACACCATCTGAAGCAAAGGCGAACTGGGATAATAGCAATAGAAGCGCCAAGCAAATTGTCATAGTTATCAACATTGTCTTTCTTTTTTTAATTAATCTCATCAGATTTACACCCCTTTGTTATTCAAAATATCTAAACCAACTAAACGAGGTAATAGCTACCCTCCTTTATCCCGTAATAGCACTTTGTCTAATGAACCACAATTAAAAAACACTATCTGGTTAAATTATCAATTAGTTTATTCTAAAACCGTCTCTTACGTTTGCCCAGGAACATCAACCCTGCTCCTGTTAATGCTAAACCGGTTATAATACTAGTTGTTATAGCTCCTGTTGGCGGTAAAGGTTCTGGTTCCGGATCAACATCTGGATCAATATCTGGATCTACATCCGGATCATCGACTGGATCAGGCACTGGAACAGGATAAGGATCTTCAACTCTCTCTTCTGCATCCACCAGTTCCTTGTAGCGCCAGCAAATATCAAGCCATGTCGCCCCGTATTGTTCAATTGCTATTTCTGTAAGGCGTCGCGCTTCTTCTATGATTGCTCTGTGTTGTTCGGTGATTTGATGTTGGGGGGGGATTTTATCAATAGCAGCTCTGGCAGCATCTATGGCATGACGCTTTTCCTGCATTTTTTCAGCCGCCTCAAGTCTTTCCAAGTCCTGAAAATCAGATCTTACCGCGCCATAATTAATCATCGCATCATCAGCTAAACGACGGGCTTCGTAAATATTTTCTTCAATAACCGGATCTAAGAATTTTATGTAACTTGGAACCCGTCTAATGGCTCGATCAGCCGCTTCGACAGCTGTCTGTCTGGCAAAATCTATAGATGTTAGCTCTAGTTCAGGTTCATCGTTGGCATAAACCGCCTGGTTGTTAAATACCAAAACCGTTAAGCCGACCAACAATACGATTAATAAAATTCCGCACCTGGCTAGCTTTTTCATATTCTTCTCTCCCTTTTAAATTATTCATGCGCTTTATTTCTCTCTATAAATATGACCATACGTTAGAAGCGCATGCTCCTTCGTTTCTTAATCTCTTTTGTTTTCACCTCCATTTACTTAATCTTCAATGTCCGATTCAAATAACGTTAAACATAATAAATAAAGACACTTTTCCCTATTTTAACACATTTAGCCTTTCTTTAATTCAATATTTATCTAGAATATCCTGCTTTTTCGTGTAAAAATTTTTCTATTCTGGTTCTTAATTAATTAATATTTTATATCTTTAATCTAAATAAAGCAAGCTATAGTTTTAAAACTAAACAAAACAGGCAGACGTTTTACTCCTAGATCTGGTATATGTTACCGAGAATAGATCTTTTTATCTTTTTACCTGTGTTTCCTAAAGTAAGCTTCTAGGCCTTTGAATAATGCTTCAGCTGAAGCAGCCCGGGCTTCCGGTTTTTTTAACAACGCTTCTTCTTCTTTGTTGCTTAAAAATGCCAGTTCAACCAGTGCAGAAGGCATTTTAGTTTCCTTGATCACAAAGAAACTGCGGGTTTTCACTCCCCGGTCTCTCCGGCCCAGTGCTTCAATTAATTCCCTCTGTAATTGCTGAGCCAGGTACCTTGAAGCGTCCCGGCTACTATTATTGGAACAATAAAATGTTTCGGTTCCATTTGAGTCAGGGTTAGAAAAAGCATTGGCATGAATGCTTATAAATACATCAGCCTTGGCATCATTAGCTATATTAACTCTTCTGCTGTTGCTTACGCTGCGATCTCCTTCCCTGGTCATAACAACCACTGCACCGGCATTTTCTAAAAATATTTTAAGCCTTTCTGCCACATCTATAGTAACTTCTTTTTCCAGTAACCCGGTAATACCAATAGCTCCTGTATCTAACCCTCCATGACCGGGATCAATAACCACTTTTTTACCCTTAAAAGGATTAGCGGACAGATCCACGGCTTTGACATAGTCTCCGTGTACCCAGCCCTTTTTACCCCGAGGGGTAACAACTTCAAGCCACTTGCCTTCTCCGCCGATCACTTCCAGAACCGTTCCTCTTACCAACCGGTCAAGAATATCGTGATCAGTACTGGGCCCGCTCCTTAAATGCAGAACAGTAACCTCAGATACATCAACAGCAACATGCTCAAACTTTCCGGGATCCAGTTCTTGCTTTTTATCTTCTTCACCCGTATCAACAGGATCTTTTTCTTCAGGTTTTTGATCAACTACAGTATTCTTAAGTTCATCCAGTAAAAATAAAATACGATAGTGGTAACGCTCGTCTGAAACCCATTTTCCACTTAAATCATCAACATTGATCACTGCACCGGCCCAGGATTGTTCTAAAACAACATTATAACGGTCATGTGGTTCACCAATAGGCTTTAAACCAGTATAAGCAGCCATATGATTAAAATGAGCCCTGACCCCTTCCTCGGGATTAGAAAACTTTTCATAACCGTCAGAATCGCTACTTTTAGAATCTTTCTTTAAAATCCCAGCCCAGTTATTTGAAGAGGCTGGGGCTCCTTCAAAATAATTACCGAAATCAGTTTGTAAAGCAGCCTGAACAAATAAAACTTCCGGACGAATGCCAGTTCTTTCAGCGTAATCCCAGTATGTAGGAGCTATATCAATTAGCCTCTGGTGAGCTTCATTATTTTGGGCCCACTTCTGGGCTTGTTCCACTGAAGCACCGGCCGCACCCACCAGCGGAGTTTTAGTTCTAGGCGGCTTATAATCAGCTAGAGGGTTATGAGAAATTGTTGTAATCGAGCTGTACTCTAGACCCCCGTCATTAAGCCTGACCAATTTTATCTCAGAAGGTAACTGGGCTTTACGGGCCTTGCTGCTTCCTGTGTAAGCATTCAAATCGAATACTTTGCCCAGGGCTAAAGCTTCAGCATAACGCATGATTACATCTTCATAATCGATATAGCCGTTATTAGAGTCTTTTAAAGCATATACTTCCTTGGCCGCATAATCGGCATAAAGACCGTTTGATTCTCCAAGCAATGAAAGAGCATATGAATCAAGCAGTTCATCATAGGGGTACTTATAATAGCTGCCGTCTGCACCTTTTGCCACAAAACCGGTTACTGCGGCCAAGACCGGAGAAGCAGTAACAACAAAAGCAACTGACACCAATAGGAAAAGGACAATTACAACAACGCTTTTTTTAAACACCGGCACACCTCCGGTTTAAACGTCAACTAATTCATAAAAAACACTGATCTGCTGGATAAATTACTTTAATCAATCGGAACAATAACGATTTTATTCTCTAAATTGCTTTTTTCAGTTTCCTTATTTATTAATGTAAAAAATTTATTTGCTTGTTCTAAGTACCTTAACGGAGCATCATCTTCTACCGTTCCTTCCAGGGTAACCCGGTAGTTTTCCGGCTGGTTAGTGTTAAGGGTGACATAAAGTAAATTTTTGCCCTGGGTTAATATCTCATTACTGTCTGCCGGGCTTATAATTTCAAGTTTGAATCCAGGAGGTGAAGAAGCCTCCTCTGTGCTTTCATTATCCGGCCCTGGCTCCGGGACCGGTTGAGGAACCGGTTCTGGTTCCGGATCCGAGTCCGGTTGAGGTGCCGGTTCAGGTTTCGGGTCCGGTTGGGGAGCCGGTTCTGGTGCCGGTTGCTCTGATGGAGCAGAGCTCTGCTGAGGTTCAGGATTTGGTTCCGGTGCAGGCTCCTGTTCCTGGTTGGACGCGGTAGCCAGCGGAACATATTCCGGATCACCATGCTCCCTAAGCGCTTTAAGCATATCAGGAGTTAAAATTTCATGGCCGTCAATGAATACGCTTACCTCCTGGAGAAATTCAATCTCATGAGGAATCTGTTCCATGGTTGAACCGGCTGCGTTGATAATTACTTTGATAATCTCACCCTGACCTTTTATATCAACCGCTTCATTAAGCTCCATTAAATTAACCGTAACATCATCATATAGATGAAATAGATTATTCAAAGCACCGACCGCAACAATCAATTCCTGGTAATCTGAGCCTTCTACAAGTTCAAAAGATCCCGCCTCAGAGGTAACTTTAACCCGGTTAAAACTTCCTTCCAGTTCAGAAGTACCATTAGCCGATATTACAGCCTGGTTTACAGAACCTCGCCCAAAAAGATTTACAGAACCGTCAATCTGTAAGTTTTCAATGAAGATATCGTCTGAATAATAGATGGTCGTACCACCAGCAGTATTAGCCACGGTAAGGTGTTTTAAAAGCTCACTTTCTATCTTAAGATTGGCTTCGCGGACCAGCACCTGTACCGCTTCAAAATTGCCAACCAATTCGACCTGCTCATCAGTCAGCAACTGAATGGATTTTACACCTGTTGCTCCCTCAGCCAGGTTTTCTACCAGGCGGGAGCTGGTTTCTAAGTCTATATTCTCAACAATGGTATCACCGGAAAACACCAGCCTGACCCTACCCTCAGGCCGGTTTACCTTTACTTCGTTTAAAGTGCAGTCCCGGAAAAATATTGACTTCAAACCACCGCCCCGGACCAAAACAGCGCCGTCAACTACAACGCTGATCAAATCAACATTACCATCCCCTATCTCAGGGGCCAGATAGAGGTTTCCAGTTATATGAGTATTCTCTAATTTTTCACCGGGAGCATCTATGGTATAGTCGCTATCTATTACCTTAAGGCCTTCAGAATCAAATTCTTCCACTTGGCTGGCAGTTAATAAAGTACGCAAAGAGGCAGTAAAACCGAAGCTGTCAGTGAAGAATAAAACGAGCGAAGACACAAAAAGCAAGGCCGCTATTGTGATCATAACTGGCAAAAGGTTAATCTTACGCCTGCGCTTTTTCCGGCGCCACGCTGCCCTGCCCATGTTTTTTGTTTTCCTCCCTGGTGCTGTGAGTATCTAAAAAAATAGATACCAATAAACCTGTTCCGTCAGCCAGGCTATCTTAGCCGGATTAATGGCCTTAGACCCTTGGCTTTGCGTCCCTGCTTTTCAGCAGGATTGCCCTTATCGTTCAGGTTAACATTTTCTTTATAAGTTGTTAACACAGCACAAATATTTCTAATTTTTCATAATAATATTACCAGTCCTTTGATTTTTTGTCAACATTTTTAACATCTTTTATGGAAAAAAATAACGATTTGCGCATATCTTATAATTTACCATAG